>DATNEC010000099.1:0-3688 GCA_035606815.1 Pirellulales bacterium | reverse complement strand
CACCAGAAACGCAACGCCCGAGCCCGCGTCAGCCACAGGCGAGCGACGATCCGCAAACTTCACCGCAACGGATTCAAGCTATCCGGCCTGCCACGATGCGACGAAAACACAAGTTAGCGCTGTAGTACTACTTCATCCTTTTTCCTTCCGCCTTCATCCTTTCCCGACATGCGCCTTGCCGTCCTTGGTTCGTCCGACAGTTGGTATTTCAAGGATTTGCATCGCGCCGCGGCGGGACGGCATGAGTTGCTGAGCGTGACGTTTTGCGATCTTGGCTCGACGCTCGGCGCGGCCGAGGTCTCGGTGGCCAGCGGCGATTGCCGTCTGAATGACGTCGACGCCGTGCTGGTGCGAACGATGCCGCCGGGCTCGCTCGAACAAGTCGTGTTCCGCATGGATGCGCTGGCCCAATTGGAAGCGGCCGGCAAGGTGGTGTTGAACCCGCCGAAGGCGGTCGAAGTCGCAGTCGACAAGTACCTGGCCTCGGCCCGGTTGGCGGCGGCGGGCTTGACGATTCCGCCGACGATCGCCTGTCAGACGGCCGACGCGGCGATGGCCGCCTTCGCGGAACTCGGCGGCGACGTCGTGCTCAAGCCCTTGTTCGGCGCCGAGGGCCGCGGCATTGCGCGGCTCGACGACGAGGCGCTGGCGCTGCGGGCCTTCAAAATGCTCGAACAACTCGGGGCCGTGCTGTACCTGCAGGAATTCATCGAGCATGAAGGCGCCGATCTGCGGCTGTTGGTGATCGGCGAGCGCGTGCTGGGTATGCGGCGCCGCAACCCGCTCGATTGGCGCACCAACATCAGCCGCGGCGCCCGCGCCGAGCCGTTGGAAGTCACCGACGAACTGGCAGAACTGGCCCATCGCGCTGCCGCCGCCGTCGGCGCCCCGCTAGCCGGCGTCGATCTATTGCCGGGCCGCGACGGCCGACTCTACGCCATTGAAGTCAACGCCGTGCCCGGCTGGAAGGCCCTTGCGCGGTCGCTGGGGATCGACGTGGCGGCATTGGTGCTGGAATATGTGGAAGCGCAGAGCGTCGATCGCCTTTGAACCTGCACAGCTATCGAAACTGCCAGACCCTCAACACGTGAACTGCCGATCGGTCTTGTTCGATGCAAAACAGAATCCCTAGCGGCGGTTCGAAGCAGACTCGTCTGTCGTCTCGCCGCGATTCGCCTTCATTCGCCGCATCGGTTCCTAGGCGCCTGTCAACCGCGTGCGCGGCAGCGGAAATCTGGCGTCGCCCCCCGGAGTCCGCTCGAAGCCACAAATCGGCGAGTTCGTTGCGGGCCGTCTCGGCCCACCGAACGATCATTGCAGGCGTTCCAAGTAAGCCAGCACCTCGGCCGTCGTGTACGCGGGCTCTGCCTTGCGCCGCTCCAATTCCTCTTCGGAGAGTGGCGGGGGCTCTGTTTGCCCTAAGACAACGGCGGTTTCAGGCAGAAAACGCCCGAGAACTTGACCTGTTTCGTCGCAAAACTCCAGCGGGCGCGAGAGGTCGGGCAGCAGACGCCGCATCGTTTCGTCAACCACGACTTTCGTCATTGGAAGCACCTTGGCTGGTTCCTGAATGCAATCGAACTCGCCGACAACATATCCATATTAGCTCAGACAGCACGCAACATGCCAGCGAGATTGCGAACGGATTGGCGCTCAGTTCGACGCGGACCTTGCCGTGAATTGCAGCAGCAACTCGGGTTTTTCGGCCATTTTTGACTCATCTCGTCTCGGATTTCAGACGTATATGAACGTCACCCTCGTCAACGTCGCCGCCCGACTCGCCGCGATGGCCGCCGAGGCGCCCGAGCGGACCGCAGTCTTCATGCCGCGCGGGCGCGATGCCGCGGGAAAGCGGCAATATGCTTCGGTCACGTTTCGCGAACTGGACCAGGACAGCGACCGGCTGGCGAGGGGACTGCGCGAACTGGGCGTGCGGCAGGGCACGCGGCTGGCGCTCTTGGTCAAGCCGAGCGTCGACTTCATCTCACTCGTGTTCGCGCTGTTCAAAGCGGGGGCCGTGACGATCCTGATCGATCCGGGGATGGGGCGAAAGAACCTGCTCGGCTGCCTCGAAGCGGCCGAACCCGAGGGCTTTGTTGCGATCCCTGCCGTGCAGGCCGTGCGGACGGTTTTGCGAGGGCGATTTCCGCGGGCCCAATACAACGTCACGGTCGGGCGCCGCTGGTTTTGGGGTGGAGCGACGATCGATCAGCTTCGCGGCGGGCCGTGGAGCGGGCCGGAACTGGCCGCGACCGAGGCCGACGACCCGGCGGCGATCATCTTCACCACCGGCAGCACCGGGCCGCCGAAAGGCGTGCTCTACCGGCACGGGAACTTCGAGAGTCAAGTGACCGAGATTCGCGATTTCTACGGCATCCGGCCCGGCGAGATCGATCTGGCGGGCTTTCCGCTGTTTGGCTTGTTCAATGCCGCGATGGGCGTCGCGACGATCATTCCCGACATGGACGCTTCTCGCCCGGCGAGCGTCGATCCGGCGAACATCGTCGAGGCGATCATCGATTGCCAGGCGACGCAGGCGTTCGCTTCGCCGGCGGTCTGGAACCGCGTCGGGCCATATTGCATCGAGCGCGGCATCAAGCTGCCGTCGCTGCGACGGGTACTTTCGGCGGGCGCCCCGGTATCTCCGCAAGTGCTGGAATCGATGATGCGCGTGATCGCCCCCGGCGGCGCGATGCACACGCCTTACGGCGCCACCGAGTCGCTGCCGGTCGCCTCGATCGCGGCGAGCGAGGTGTTGGCCGAGACCGCCGAAAAGACGCGGCAGGGCGCCGGAACCTGCGTCGGCCGAAGATTTCCGGGCATCGAGTGGCGGGTGATCCGCATGGTCGGAGGGCCGATCGCTTCGATCGCCGACGCGGAAGAGCTGCCCGGCGGCGAGATCGGCGAACTGATCGTCCGTGGGCCCGTCGTGACGCGCGAGTACGCCACCCGCACCGAGTGGAACGCACTGGCGAAAATCGTCGACGGCGGAACGGTTTGGCATCGCATCGGCGACGTGGGCTACTTCGACGATCGGCAGCGGTTTTGGTACTGCGGCCGCGCCGCGCACTGCGTGCTAACCGCCAGCGGGCCGATGTACACCGAATGTTGCGAGGCGATCTTCAACAACCACCCCGCCGTGTTCCGTTCGGCGCTAGTCGGCCTCGGCCCGCCCGGCCTTCAGCGGCCAATCATCATCATCGAGCCTCGGCCCGGTAAGATGCCCCAGGACAAACGCACGAAACAAGCTTTCGTGGAGGAGCTAAGCGCGCTCGCCGCATCCAGCGCGTTGACCGCCGCGATCGCCGACTTTCGATTCCATCCTTCGTTCCCCGTCGATATTCGGCACAACGCCAAGATTTTTCGCGAGAAGCTGGCAGCGTGGGCAGCCCAAAACTGAACTGGGTTGGCATGTCTTCATCTACGCCAGCTGCCATAAATCGAAAGCTCCTTTCCGCCAATGTACGAAGGCGCCAAACTCATGCAAACCCAGCGTCGCGCCGCGATCCGCTTGGGCCTCGAATGCCTCGCGCTCGCGGCCTTGTTCGCGGCCTACCACTTCGCGCTGCGCTGGCTGATGCTGAATACGGGTCTGAAGCTGGGCGCGGTGCGGCCCGGCGAGAAGGTCTATCGGATCGTGCCGCTGTACATCTATTGGCTTCCGCACGTCAAAACCATGGCGCTCGTC
>DATNEC010000082.1:0-4604 GCA_035606815.1 Pirellulales bacterium | reverse complement strand
AGCGGCGTCGGTTCCTGGCAGGAGAGCACCACGCGTTTCGCTCGACCGAAAAAGACGTCCGGACGGTTGCGGTGCCGGCCCCGCCAAACGTCGAGTGCGTACCGCATCAGAGGCACGCTGCCTGGCCGCGCGAAGACCAACCAATCCAGCAGCCCGTCGTCGACCCGCGCATCGGGGGCGAGCGGCAGATGGTTGGCGTATTGCGGCAGATTGAAGACCATGACCAGCGCGCCCCTCTGCCGCTGACCGTCGGCTTCGACTTCGACGATCGGATAACGGTAGCGGAAGGCTGCGGTCGCGACAGGGCGCAGATAGCTCAAGCTCCTGACCCGTTTCAGACGGTCGGACGTTCGCCGCCATTCGGCCAGGCGATGGGCGGCATCGCCGTCGAAGCCGGCGCTGGCCACGATGCTGAACAAGCGGTCGCCGGCGCGCCCCAGGTCGACCGGCACCGTCTTGCCCGCGGCGATCATCGCGGCCGCCGTCCGCGGATCGGGGCTCTGATCGAACTGCCGGGCGAACAGGTTTTCGTTACCCAGCGGAAACATCGCCAAGGGAACGGTAATCCGCCGGTTGATGACGCAGTTGAGCGTGCCGTCGCCGCCGGCGGCCACCACCGCGCGAAACTGCCGGGCGAAGTCCGGCTCGGCGGTCGCCGAGGCCAACTCGTCGAGATCCCACACTTGGCGGACCTCGAGTCCCCGCTGGCGCAGCTCCAAGGCGAGGGCTTTGATCCGGGCAAGATTGTCGTTGGCGCCGCTATAGGGGTTGCCGACGATGGCGACTCCGCGCCGATCGTCGGCCGATTGGTGACTCATCATGGGTTCGCGCCAAGGTGCGGCGGAGGCTCGCCGCCCAATGTATAACACTTCCGCGGTAACTCAATTGGCGAATCCAACTGTCTCTTGCTGAAATGAAGTCCTTCCGCCGCGGCGCTCGGTCGAGCCGCTGGCGTCGAAGAAGAGCGATTCAATTGACAAGCTGGGCGACTTGGCTGAGTTGCAAAGCCGACTTTGCACTCCTGATATGCCCCGTACTCCCGGTAAGAGGGGGTATGTCCGACTTTCCGGCGGAGGCGTCACAGACCCCATCTGAGGTCCCCCATCATTGCCGCGCGGGGTAAAATCCACTTAGATCGGCCAATCTTGGCGGCGATTGGAGGACCAGCGTTGGTTCGTCGCCCGCTTGGCTCGACGCGCTTCGCAGCGAGGTCTTATTCGCGAGCAGTTCGGTGAGTCGAGACTGCGCATGTTTGGGTCCGGCAGCCTCGACGCCGATTGCCGAGTGGTCGGGGTCAAAGTCAGCCGACGCCCACGTCCTCCAACCGTGGGCGACCCCGGCCCCCGGCAGTTATTTGCAGCCAACGTCGGCGCGAGCCGACCGCCCAGCGAGCAGTTAAACGACCGCTCCCTCTTAACGCTGCTCCCATCGCGACTATTGCGGCGACTCACGAGCGCACCTTATAATCCATCAAACAAGTTGGATACGTTAATTTGTTGACAGCCCCCGTGCCGGCGGTTTAAGGTCAGAGGTCTGCTAGCCCTGCCTGCCTCCCGCCGCCGATGGCCCCACGGCTTTTCAGCGATGAACCTGGCCCATAACGGCTGGGCGCCCTCACGCCGAGTAGATAAAGGACCAAGCTGTCATGAAGCGATTCCTCGCGGCCATGTTGGCGGTCGCCGTTCTGCTGACGACCGCTCGGATTTTCGCCCAGCCTCCGACCCTGAGTCACACGATCCCCGCCGCGGTCGGCCCCGGCCAAGCAACCGATATCACCTTGTTCGGCGGTAATTTGGCCGAAGCCTCGACCCTCTGGTGCAATCTTCCGGGCGCCCAGTTGACGCTGACGCCTGGCATCGAGGGCAACGGCACGAAGGCCGACAATGTTTCCTATCGCTTCACCTTGCCGGCCGAAACGCCGGTGGGCGTTTATGCGGTGCGGGCGGTGACGTCCAAAGGGATTTCGAGCGCCCGGCTGCTGATGGTCGACGACTTGCCGAGCGTGAACGACAGCGGCGCCAACAAGCAGGTTCCAACCGCTCAGGCATTGACGTTGCCCACGGCCGTCGATGGGGCATGCGAGCCGGAAAGCTTCGACTATTACAAGCTCACGGTCGCCGCCGGGCAGCGGATCAGCGTCGAGGTCATGGCGCGCCGCTTGGGTTCGGCTCTGGACCCGGTGATCCGACTCTTGGATGCCGGCGGACGCGAATTGGCCTATAGCGACGACGAGCCGGGAATCGGCGTCGATAGCCGTTTCGCCTTTCAATTCGCCGTCGCGGGCGACTACATCTTGGAAATCCGCGATATTCGCTACCAGGGCGGCGGAAATCACCGCTATCGACTGCGGATCGGCGATTTTCCGCTCGTCAGCGCGCCGTTTCCGATGGCGGGTCAAAAGGGGGCGACGCCCAAGCTCGTCGTCGCCGGGCCGTCCGCCGAACGCATGCCGCCGGTCAGCGCGACCGTGCCGTCCGCGGCGCCAGCCGATCAGGTCAACCTTTCGGCCAAGTTTCCGCAAGGCCAAGGCTCGGCGCCGATGACGCTCCTCGCGTCTTCCACGGCGGAGCAAGTCGAGATCGAACCGAACGATGCCCCCGAGGCCGCGACGGCGATCGCGTTGCCTTATGCCGTCAACGGCCGCTTCGAGGCGGCCAAGGACCGCGATTTCTACGAGTTTACAGTTAAGAAGGGCCAGCGTTTCGTGTTCGCGGGTCGCGCGCGCAGCGCCGGTTCGCCTAGCGACTTGTTCATGCGGCTCTACAGCGCGGCCGGGGGCGTGCTGGCCGAGGCGGAAGACGCCGGCCCCGAGGAGGGCGCGATCAACTACACATTCCCCGAAGACGGCGCCTATCGGCTGATGGTCGAAGATCTGCTGCACCGCGGCGGGCCGGAGTTCGTCTATCGCGTCGAGATTTCGCCGTATCAACCCGGTTTTTCGCTGGCCATCGACGCTGACAAGCTCGACGTGCCCCGCGGAGGCGTGTTCGTGGCCAAAGTCACCAGCGCCCGCCGCGACTACAACGGGCCGATTGCGCTGTCGATCGCGGGCGCCGGCGAAGGCTTAGCGCTGGCGAACAACGTTATTCCCGAAGGCAAGAACGAGACGACGATGAGCGTGACCGTCCCCTCGTCGTTGGAGCCAGGCAAGCCCTACGCGGTTTCGATCGTTGGCCAAGCCAAGATTGGCGAGACCGATTTCCGCGATACGGCGAGCACGCTCGTCAACCTGCGAAAGTTATTCAATGGTTTACCCTACCCGCCCGTTGCGCTCGACGGCTCGCTCGGCTTGGGGGTCGGGCCGGCATTCGCCGATTTCTTCCAACTGGCCGCCGATCCGGTTGTTTATCCCCAGGCGGTCGCTGCGGGATCTCTCACGGTCAAGCTGACAAAGACAAACGGCTTCGACGATCAGGTCACGCTGGCCGTCGATGGTTTGCCCGGCGGGGTTACGGCGACCGTCGCTCCGATTCCCAAGGGCCAAGCGCAGGCCGCGATTGCACTGGCCGGCGGGGGCTCGCTGGCCGAGGGCGATTATACGTTCCGCGTAGTCGGTTCGGCGACGTTTCAGAACCAGCCGAAGCAGGTGGTGCTGGCGAGCGCCGTGTTGCGCGTGGTCAAGCCGATCGAAGTCACAGCGGCGCCAGCCGGCCCGGTACACCGCGGCGCGGCGCAAAAGCTGAAGCTTTCGGTCGTGCGGGCGCCCGCCGTCGGTGGGCCGATTACCGTTCGGTTGAAGAACTTGCCGGTCGGCGTCAGTGCGCCGGCCGAGATCACGATTCCCGACGGACAGAACGAGGTGACGATCGACCTGACCGCGGCGGCCGACGCCCGGCTGGGCGAGGCGGGCATCACGGCGATCGCCAACGTGAAGATCAAAGAGAAGATGGTTGCGATCGAGAGTCTCCCAGCGGCGTTGCAGGTTGCGATGCCGTAGAAAGCTAGAGAACGTAGGTTATGCTTTAGCATAATCGCCTGTAGACGCTTCGGATGGTTCCAGCGCATTGAAAATCGCCCCGTGCTTAGGAAATAAGATCATGGCCACCGTTGCTTCGCGCCCGACCGTCGAGGCCGTCCCACGGCCTTTTACGGCGGCCGACTTGGCGGAAATGCCGCGAGACCTGCCTTCAGGACCGGTGCATTTCGAACTCGATAATGGGAGGCTCGTCGCCATGTCGCCGCCGGGACGCAGGCACGGCTTGGTCGAATGCAGAATCTCCGTAGCTTTAAGCGATGCGGTCGACGAATCGAATTTGGGCGAGGTCTACACGGGCGAAACGGGCATCGTGCTCTGGCGCAACCCCGATCGCGTCGTCGGCGCCGACGTGGCTTTCATTAGTCAGGCTTCGCTGCCTGCCAAAGAATCTCGCGAAGGCTACTTGGAAACGATTCCCGATCTGGTCGTTGAAGTCGTCAGCAAAAACGACACGGGGCCTTATGTGCAGCGCAAGGTCGATGACTATTTGCGCGCCGGGGTGCGAATGGTCTGGGTGGCCGACCCCGACGCGCGGACGTTGACCGAGCACCGTCGCGATGCGAAACCTCGGCTCTTCGCTCAGGACGAGATAGTCGAATTGCCCGACATGATTCCAAGCCTGAAATTG
>DATNEC010000076.1:0-9302 GCA_035606815.1 Pirellulales bacterium | reverse complement strand
TCGCGCTCGGGCAATGTTTTTGTTCGTCATCGGCGCGTCCCTCTCGGCTTAATCATGGCATTGTCGGCTTTCGCTGGAGCGAAAGCACGCCTTTTCGCTCCAGCGAAAAGCGACTCTGACGACGCCGCAGCACAACATCCGAGCCAAAGCCGAAGTTCCTTGCGCAGCCGTTTTTCGCCCATTTCCAGCCTCTGGCAAGCTGCCTAATGATGCCGCCATATCGCCATATCTGTCAATACTTTGCGACCGGCAGCGGCCCGCTTGGTCTCGCTCGCACTCGCGTTGACTCGCCCCACGGGGCGGCCTAAAATCGAAGATTGGCCGACCGCTCGCAATTCTTTGGCCGGATTCAACTTGTGATGGCTTCGCCGACCCTTCCCGCTCCATCGCTCGACGTCCCGCAAGGGGTCGAAAGGCGACGGCATTGGCAGTTGGCGGCGCCTTCTTGGCTCGTCTCGGCGCTGGCGCACGCGCTGTTGATTCTCGTGCTCGGCTACATGGCCAGCCAAGAACTGCACGGCACGAACGCCCCGCCCGGGGCCGAACTGATCGCCAGCACCAGCACGTCGCTCGACGACAGCGATTTATTCGAAGGTGAAGACGCCGTCACGCTCGAAGCGCCCCCCCAGCCCGCCGACGATGAACCGCTCGACGACATCCAGACGGCCGGCGGCGCGATGAACGACGTGATCGCCGACGATCCGCCCGTCGATACCAGTTCCGCCCTGCCCAGCGCCCGCGAGTTGGCCGGCTTCGGCCAGGGCGAAACGGGCACGGCAACCGGCGTCGGCGAACTGACCGGAGGACGGCGCCGCTCGACGACGGTCGCCGGCGGCAAAGCAAGAACCAAAATCTACGGCGTCGAGGGGGAAGGCAACAAGTTCGTCTACGTCTTCGACCGCTCCGCCAGCATG
Source organism: Pirellulales bacterium (assembly GCA_035606815.1). Classification (GTDB taxonomy): domain Bacteria; phylum Planctomycetota; class Planctomycetia; order Pirellulales; family JAICIG01; genus JAICIG01. The sequence goes on along the minus strand of DATNEC010000076.1, from coordinate 8,388 downwards.
GGCAGCGGCGCCGGCAGCCCTCTGGCTTCGGCCAAGCGCGAGTTGCTCGCCAGCCTGGCCGATCTCAGCGACACGAACCAGTTCCAGATCATTTTCTACAACGACAAGCCCGTGGCGATGGACCTTGGCCGGCAGTACGGCGGCTTACTGTTCGCCGACCGCCAGAGCCAGGAGTTGGCGCAGAAGTACGTCCGCGGAATCATGGCCGACGGCAGCACGCGCCACGGTGACGCCCTCGAAGCCGCGTTGCGGCTAACGCCCGACGTGATCTTTTTTCTCACCGACGCCGATGAGCCGGAACTTCCGCCCGCGATGCTGGCAAAAATCAAGCGCCGCAACGGCGGGCGGACCTCGATCCATACCATCGAGTTTGGCTTGGGGCCGCAGGACAGCCGCGATAATTTCTTGGCCAAAATCGCCCGGCAAAACGGCGGCAAGTACGTCTACATCGACATCTCGAAGCGCGGTTCGTTGGAGCTGGGCGCCGTGCGGCAATAGCCTAATGCACGAACATGAACTCGTTGCTGTTCAAAATCAGCCGGCAGACGTTGGCCAGCCCGTATTTCTCGGCGTAAGCCGCCAGGGCCGTGGCCTCTTTTTCCGTCGGCGGTCGCCCGAGCGCCAATTGATAAGCCGCCGCGATCCGGGCCGGCGGCCTGTCGCCGAGCGCGGCGACGCGTGCGGCGAAATGCTCGCTCTGCCGCACGACGAACCGGTTATTCAACATGGCCAGCGCCTGCAAGGCCGTGACCGACGTGTTGCGCTGCGGCGCCAGTTGCGAAGCGTCGGCGCAGTCCATCGAATCCATGAAGGGGTCGGGCAGCGTGCGGAACAAAAACCGGTAGACGCTGCGGCGAAAACTCTCGGATGAATCGACGTCGAAGTTTTGGTAGTCGACCTTCGGCGTGACGTGGGCGCCCGGGCTTTCGATGAACTGCTTGACGCTCGGCCCGCCTAGCCTGCGATCGAGCTTGCCGCTGATCGCCAGCGTCGCGTCGCGCAGTTGCTCGGCGTCGAGCCGCGTGCGGTTCATCCGCCACAGATAGCGATTGCCCGCGTCGATCTCGGCGAATTGCTGATTGCTCTTGGACGATTGCCGATAAGCCGCACTGGTCACGATCAGCCGATCGAGCTGCTTGATCGAACCGCCGCGGTCCAAGAACCAGCAAGCAAGCCAGTCGAGCAATTCGGGATGCGTCGGCCGCGAGCCCATCTGGCCGAAGTCATTGGGGGTATCGACGATGCCTCGGCCGAAATGATAGTGCCAGGCCCGATTGACGATCGACCGCCACGTGAGCGTGTTTTTAGGATCGGAAATCCACCGGGCCAGCGCCGCCCGGCGGGCGCCTTCGTCGTTGGGATTTTCTAGCGAGAACGTCGCCTGCAATCCCGGCACGCAGGCCAGCGCGCCGGGCGCCGCGGCGGCGAGCGGCCGATTCACGTCGCCGCGCCGCAATACGTAGACCGGCCGCGGAGTTTTGGCCGGCGTGAAATTGCCTTCCGGCTTGAAGTCGCTGGCCGCGGCGTAGACCAAGGCCGGCGGAGGCAGCGCGGCGAGTTGTCGCTCGACGCGCAGCTTCAAGACATGCAGGGCGATTTCGGCCTTTTGCTCGTCGCTGCGCTCGGCCGCCGGCACGGCCAAGCTGCGCGCCACCGCTTCGGGCAAGGTCGGCTTCGCTATGACCGGCTTCTCCGCCGCGGTGACCGACAATCGCACGCGGCCGATCAGATGGCCGCCGCCGTGCAATTGTTCGAGCGAAAACGTGAGCACGGCGCCGCCGTCGCAGGCGAGCGGCTCTTTCAACTCGAACGCCGCCTCGTGCGATTTGCCGACCTGCGGATAAACGCCCCAGGCCGTTTTCGGCTGGCCGTCGATGGCCATCGCGATCGTCCAGCCGTCTTGGTTGAAATCGGCGGTCGGGTTTTCGAGCGCCAGGTCGCTCTTGGCCGTCGGATCGCCGAGCGGCGCCGCTTGCAGCTTGAATTCCGAGAGGTGCAAGTTGCCGTTGTCTTGCCGCCCCGGGCCATGCTGCGGCAGGCGATCATCGGCCAGCACTTCCAATCGCACGGCCGTCACCTTCGGCAGCGACGTCTTGGCCGTGATGAGATATGTGTCGGTTTCCGGCCGGGCGCCGCCGAACAACACCGAGCCGTCGGTTTGCTTGTCGGTCGTCGTGCCGGCGGCGCAAGGGGTGGCGCCAAGCTCCAACGTCTGCCAAAGCTGGGCGCCGGCCGCGACCGATTGCTCCCAGTCGGCGGCCTCGGCCAGCACGGCCGGATCGAGCAGCCGCGCGAGCGGCACGGACTCGCGGCCAGAGCTTAGCTCCGCCTTTTGCTTTTCGAGCGTCAAACGCATCTCGCGCACTTGCGGATCGGGTTCGTAGGAGCGGTTGGCCCGGTCGACGCCGGCGAACACCGCCTGCAAGCCGTAATACTCGGCCTGCGAAATGGGATCGAACTTATGATTGTGGCAGCGAGCGCAGTGGACTGTGGCGCTGACGAACGTCGACATGGCGGTCGTCACCATGTCGTCGCGGTCGAGATTGCGGGCGATCTTCTTGTCGACCGTGTCGTCGATGATGCTGAGTTGCGAACTTTCGTCCCACGGCCCCGCGGCGATAAAGCCCGTGGCGATGATGCCCTGCGGATCGCCGGGAAACAGCACGTCGCCGGCAAGCTGCTCTTCGACGAAGCGGGCGTAGGGTTTGTCGTCGTTGAAGGAACGGACCAGGTAATCGCGATAGGGCCAGGCGTTCGGCCGCGGGCGGTCCTGGTCGTTGCCGTGCGTCTCGGCGAAATGGACGACGTCCATCCAGTGCCGCGCCCAGCGTTCGCCATAGTGCGGGCTGGCCAACAGCCGGTCGACGAGCCGCTCGTAAGCATTCGGCGCCTCGTCGGCGAGAAAAGCGGCGACTTCCTCCGGAGTCGGCGGCAGGCCGATGAGATCGAACGTCGCGCGGCGAATGAGCAGCCGCTTGTCGGCCGGCGGCGAAGGCGCCAGCTTTTGGGCGACGAGCTGCGCGGCGATGAAGGCGTCGATCGGATTCTCGACCCACGCCTCGTGCGGGCCGACGCTCGGCGGCGCCGGTTTCACGAGCGGTCGATACGCCCAGTGATCGCTTTTGTCGGCATCGATCGTCCGCCCGGCCGGCGGCGGCAGTTTTTCGTCGATCGCCGGCTCTCTCCCGAGGATTGCCGCCGGCAACAAGGCCAGCAGCATGAAAGTCGGCGGAAAGCCCCGCATACGATTCGAGTTGAACATCCAACCCCAGGGCATGAGTTCCATCCGGCAGAAACAGACTGCGGCGGGCAGGGGGCGAGGCAGGCGACCGGCGCCATCTACGCGTCGCATCAACCTATCAGAATGGATGGGGTGCGTCGAATTTCAAGCCGCGAAGCAGGCGGGGGACAAATTCCACCTCTACTTGCTTTTTTCGGCCGACTTGACAACTATCTATACGCACGTACAGTATTCAAGAGAGTGCTAGCAATGCTATCGCAGCGGGAACTTGTCGATCGATTGCAGACCCGCTTGAGGCGGATGGAAGGCGCGCATCATGTTCAGGGAAAAAGAATTACGACGGGAATCGAGACCTTGGACCGGCTTCTGCCCGGCGGCGGTTTGCCGCTTGGAACGCTGGCCGAATGGCTGGGCGAGCCGGGCAGCGGGGCCGGCAGCTTGGCCTTGCTCGCCGCGCGGGAGGCCTGCCGCGAAGGAGGAGCGCTGGTGGTCGTGGATCGACCGCGGTGCTTCTATCCGCCGGCGGCGGATGCGATGGGAATCGATTTGGAGAATCTAATCGTCGTTCGGCCGCAAGATCAGGCCGACGAGCGCTGGGCGGTGCATCAAGCCTTGAGCTGTCCGGCGGTTGACGCCGTGTTGTGCTGGCCGGAGAAGCTCGACGACCGGACCTTCAGGCGGTGGCAATTGGCGGCCGAGAAAGGCGGCGGCCTGGGATTGCTCGTCCGGCCCGAACAGGCGCTGGCTGGCCCGACCTGGTCGGAGGTGCGGTTGCAAGTTCGCGCCGTGCCGGGGTCGATCGGGCGCCGGGTGTGCGTGGAAGTGATCGGTTGTCGTGGCGGAAGAGGGGGCGAGTCGGTGGAATGGGAACTCGACGATGCGACGGACGCTCTGCATTTGGCTTCCCGATTGGACGATCCAGCGCCGCGGCGCGCGGCCGGCGCGTAAGGCCCGCGCGGCGAGCGGCCCTCGGCCAGCCGCGGCGCTAGTGGTCTATGAGCAATACCGGCAGGGGAGCTTTCGCGTCGCGGCTTGCTCGGAAGGGGCCCGCCGGCGCGGCGTGTTCCCCGGCATGCCGCTGGCAGAAGCGACGGCCCTGACGCCCGCCCAACTGGAGCAGGACGATCCCGGCGCCGATCTGGCCGCTTTGCAGGAACTTAGCCAGTGGTGCGAACAATTCAGCCCGCTGGTCGGCCTGGAGAATTCGGCGCCGCCTGAAAGTTTGTTGCTCGATATCGAGGGCCTTGCGCCGTTGTTCGGGGGCGAAGAGGCCCTAGTGGAACGCATCGCCCGGAGCTTTGCCCGCCGCGGCCTGGTCGCTCGCCTGGCAGTCGCCGATACGGTCGGCACGGCCTGGGCCGCGGCGCACTATGCCGCATGCGACGACGGCAAAACCTATCGAATCGTTCCGTCCGGTAGAGACGTCGCGGCGCTCGAATCTTTGCCGGTCGAAGCTTTGCGGCTTTCACCGTCGACGGTGCGCATGCTGGCCCGACTGGGAATTCGCCGGATCGGAGAATTGTTGGCCTTGCCGCGCGCAAGCCTCGCTTCGCGTTTCGAACCGGAGCTGATCGAACGTTTGAATCAGGCCCTTGGCGCCGTCGCGGAACCGATCGCCTCGCATCGTCCGCCGCCGGAAATCGCGGCCGAGCGGCTGTTGGAATATCCGCTTGACGAGCGCGGGGCGGCGAGCGCGATTCTTGGGCAATTGATCGAGCAGGTCGCCGCCGCCTTGGCCGCTCGCTGCCAAGGCGCCATCCAATTGGAATGCCGGTTCGATTGCCAGAACGGCGAGCCGGCGCGGTTTTTGGTGGGTCTCTTCGAAGCCAGTGCGGCGGCGGGGCATTTGCTAGGACTGGCCCGGTTGCAATTGGAGCAAGTCCGCTTGCCGGGGCCGGTGACCGCCGTGGGCGTGTCGGTGTTGTCGGCGGCCCGATTGCCGGTCCGCCAGCAAGAGTTGTTCGCCGACGAGCGGCGCGACCGGCGGCAGTTGGCTTTGCTGGCGGACCGGCTCAGCAATCGATTGCAGCGCGAGGCCGTGTCGCGGGCCGTACTGGTTCCCGACGCTCAACCGGAATACGCCTATCGTTATGAACCGTTGACGGGCAACGGCGTTCGTCATTTCTCGAAAAAGAAGGACACGCGCCGTGCGTCCCGCCGCCTCGCCGGCCCTGCTTTGCAACGTCCCTGGCCGCGTCCTTTGCGGTTGCAAAGCGCCGAGCCCTTGGAAGCGCTGACGGCGCCGAAAGGCATGTTGGCGCAGTTCGATTACCGAGGGCGGCGACGGCGCGTGCTGCGCCGTTGGGGCCCCGAACGGATTCAAACGGGCTGGTGGCGCGGCCGCCCAATTGGGCGCGATTATTATCGCATCGAGATCGAAAGCGGCGAGCGCTTTTGGGTTTTTCGCCGTCTGCACGACGGCCAATGGTTCCTGCACGGCGTTTTCGATTGAGAGTATGCCCGAAAAACCCTTTGAAAAACGCAAGCCCTTGCATGCCGCGCCGGCGGTGCGTCTGCCTGGTCCGCCTTATGCCGAGCTGCGCTCGAAGACGAACTTTTCATTTCTCGAAGGGGCTTCGCACCCCGACGAGTTGGTGCTGCAAGCCGCCGAACTGGGTTACGCGGCCTTGGCCATTGCCGATCGCAATAGCCTTGCCGGGGTGGTCCGAGCGCACGTGGCAGCGAAGCAGGCCGGCCTCAAACTGCTCATTGGCGCCGAGATCACGCCGGTCGACGCCCCGGCAGTGGTGTTGCTGGCGCCGGACCGCAAGGCTTACGGCCGTCTCTCGCGGTTGATTACCGTCGGGCGGCGCCATGCTCCCAAGGGAGAATGCCGCTTGACGTTCGACGACGTGGCCGCACAGGCCGAAGGGCTGCTGGCCGGCGTGATTGGCGAGCCGGGACCGTCGTCTTTCGCTCCGCCAAAGAACGCCCTTTCGCGGAGCGAAAGGCGACCTTGGATGCGTTATCGCGAAGTCTTCGGCGACCGGGGCTATGTTTTCGCGTCGTTGCACTATGGGCCGGACGACGAGCGGCGCTTGGAATGCTGCCGGCGGCAGGCAGAGCAAGCCGAGTTGCCTCTCGTGGCCGCGGGCGATGTCTATTTTCATCATCCCGAGCGGCGCCCTTTAAGCGACGTGCTGACGGCGATTCGCGCCGGCTGCACGGTCGCCGAAGCCCGAGAGCAATTGTTTCCCAATGCCCAGCGCTATTTGCGGACCCCGCAACAAATTTGGGATCTGTTCGGGCAAGCGCCCGATGCCGTGCAAAGGACCGTGGAAATCGCCGATCGCTGCTCGTTTTCTTTGGACGAACTGCGCTACGAATATCCCGAGGAGTTGGCGCCGCCGAACGAAACGCCGCTCGAATATCTGACTCGCTTGACTTGGGAAGGCGCCCGCGAGCGCTATCCCGGCGGCGTGCCCGACAAAGTGCGAAGCCTGCTGGAACACGAGTTGCAGTTGATCGGCGAGTTGGGTTACGAGGCTTATTTTCTCACCGTCCGCGATCTGGTCGCCTTCGCGCGGTCGCGCGACATTTTGTGCCAAGGGCGCGGCTCGGCGGCCAATTCGGCCGTTTGCTACTGCCTGAAGATCACGTCGGTAGGCCCCGACCAGATGGGGATGCTGTTCGAGCGGTTCATCAGCCGCGAACGCAAAGAGGCGCCCGATATCGACGTCGATTTCGAGCACGAGCGGCGCGAAGAGGTGATTCAATACATCTACGATAAATACGGCCGCGAGCGGGCGGGCATGACGGCCGAGGTGATCACCTATCGCCCGCGCTCGGCGATGCGCGACGTCGGCAAGGCCCTGGGACTCTCGCTCGATCGCGTCGATGCGCTGGCCAAAACGTTGGAGCATCATAGCCTCGAACAACTTCCGGGCTGCTGCCGGCTGGCCGGCATCGCTCCCGAATCGTTCCTCGGCCGGCAGTTGCTCGGCCTGGTCGGGCAATTGGTCGGCTTTCCGCGGCATTTGGGGCAGCACGTCGGCGGCATGGTCATGACGCGCGGCGCCCTTTGCGAGCTTGTGCCGATCGAAAATGCTTCGATGCCCGATCGAACCGTCATCGAGTGGGACAAGAACGACCTCGACGACCTGGGCATGCTCAAGGTCGATTGCCTGGCCTTGGGCATGTTGACGGCATTGCACAAGTGCTTCGATCTGGTGCGGCGGCACGAGCATCGCGAACTGACGCTGGCCGGCATTCCGCACGACGATGCGCAGGTTTACGAGATGATCGGCCGGGCCGATACGATCGGGGTCTTTCAAATCGAAAGCCGCGCCCAGATGTCGATGCTGCCCCGGCTGAGGCCCGCATGTTTTTACGACCTGGTGATCGAGATCGCGCTGGTGCGTCCCGGGCCGATCCAAGGAAAGATGGTGCATCCCTATCTCCGGCGGCGCAGCGGAGAAGAGGAGGAGACGTATCCCAGCGAGGCGATTCGGGCCGTGCTGGAGAAAACGCGGGGCGTGCCGCTGTTTCAGGAGCAGGCCATGCGGCTGGCGATCGTCGCCGGCTTTTCGCCGGGCGAGGCCGATCAGTTGCGCCGCGCCGTAAGCGGCTGGCGATCGTCCGAGCTGGTGTCGAGCTTCAAAACCAAGCTGGTCGATGGGCTGATTGCGACCGGCTTGCCGCGCGAGTTCGCCGAGCGAGTCTTTCAGCAGGTCGAAGGTTTTGGCGAGTACGGCTTTCCCGAGTCGCACGCGACGAGTTTCGCCCTCTTGGCTTACGCCTCGGCCTGGCTGAAGCGCCACTATCCCGCCATGTTCGCGGCGGCGCTCATCAACAGTCAGCCGATGGGGTTTTATGCGCCGGCGCAAATCGTCCGCGATGCGCAAGAGCACGGAGTCGAAGTCCGGCCGGCCGATGTGAACCCAAGCGGCTGGGATTGCACGTTGGAGCGGGCGAAAGACGGCAGCCCCGCTTTGCGCCTCGGCCTGCGGATGATCGACGGCCTGCCCAAGCGGCAAGCCGAGGCCATCGAAGCGGCGCGCCGGCAAGGCCCGTTTGACTCGATCTCCGACTTCGCCCGGCGGACCGGTTTGCGGCAGGCCGCGATCGCGCGGCTGGCCGACGCCGACGCCTTCGGCTCGCTCGATCTCGATCGCCGCCGCTCGCTGTGGCAGGCGCTGGCCGAAGAG
>DATNEC010000071.1:0-7869 GCA_035606815.1 Pirellulales bacterium | reverse complement strand
GGCCAAATCGTCGGTCAGCGCGCGATGGTCGAACAGTTGATCGTAGCCCCGCAGCGAGAGCTTGAAGCCGTTCTTGCCGTTGGCCGAACCGTGGCAGGTGCCCGCGTTGCAGCCCATCTTCGAGAGTACGGGGGCCACGTCCTGGACGAAGCTCACGGGGAAAGCCTCTTTTTGCCCGCTCACCGAGACCGGCACGGCGACGGCCTGACCGCCGACGGAGAATTTCAGTTCGCCGGCGCCGTCGGCCTGCGGCCGCAACATGCCCGTCGGCGACAGGCTGACGACGCCCGAGGGAGCCTCGGCCTGGGCCAGCCGCGTGACGTCGATCCGTTCGCCGGAATCGAGTTCGGCGGAGAGCAGCAGTTGGGCATAGTCGTAGGGGTGCTTGAGTTGCACCATGGCGGGCAAGGCTTCGATGCGGACGACCGTTCGTCCGGCAGGCAACTGCTCCGGCTTATGGTCGGCCGCTTCTTCGGCCCGGGCGAGCGGGCCGAAACAAACGCCGGCCACAACCGCCGCAACCGCCCAAAGGCGTCGGAACTTCGTCAACCCTTGATCTAGCATGGCTCAATATCCTTTGATCGTGTTCCGTCTGCCCGCCACGTGCTTTCCAGATGCCTATTTCCCCGCCACTTGCGGCGTCAGCGGAACTGGCACGAACTCTTTCAACAGCGTTCCCTTTTCGGGATCGAACAACCTTACAAGACCGTCGAAACCGCCCACCGCCACGACTTTGCCGTCCGGGCTGTAGGCCACCGTGTAGATCGCCCCATACTGGTCGGCGAACTTCGATACCAGCTTGCCGTCAGCCTCTTGCAGCACGCGGACCTCGCCGCGGCCGTCGCTGCTGCTGCCGATCACGACGCGCGTCGCGTCGGGGCTGTATTGCGCGGTGAAGATTCGCCCGGCGACCGGCTCGGCATTGAACCGCGTGATGCGATTGAAATCGTCGCCGATCACGCGCGCCTGGGTGCGATAGGTTTGATAGATCTTGACGACCCCGTCGGCGCCGCCGATCAGCAATTCGTCTTTCTTGGGATGCCGGTCCACGGTCATCAGCCCGCCCTTCAAGGCGCCCGGTGTGATGCTCGTGATGTTGTCGACGAACCGCTGCGTGGCCACCTCAGTCAGCTTCATCGAGCCGTCGCGGCCGACGGAGATCACGTGCGAATTGTCGGTGGAGAAGGTCGTGTCGAGCACCCAGTCGCTGTGCGCGCCTTGATACAGCACTTGTTTGCCGGTCTTGGCGTCGATCGCGCGGACGGTATTGTCGGCGCAGCCAAAGGCAACTTTGCTCCCGTCCGAGGCCCAACTGGCGCCGTAGACCGTGTCGTAAGTGACGGGGACCGAAAGCGTCAGGGCTTTCGCCGCCACGTCCCAAATCTGCACTTCGCCGAAGCGGCCGGGCGAGCCGCCCGTGACGGCCAAAAACTTGCCGTCCGGCGAGAACACGGCCGATTCGATCCGCTCCGACAACCCGACCAGCCGGGCCATGGCGCCGCCGCCATCCGCTTTATGCAGCACGACCTCGTGAAAGCCCGAGACGGCCAACAGCGAACCATCGGGCGAAAACTTGAGCGAGGTAATCACCGGCGAGAGGGCATAGACCGGCGGATGCTCCATGTCGACGGCCGCTTCCGCCATGTCGGGCGTGTCATCGACGGCTCCTTCGGCCACCCAGCGCTTGAGCAAGTCAACCTGGTTGGGCTTGAGCGGATCGGCCCCTTTGGGCATCGCCGGCGGCTTGCCGCCTTCGGACACGACTTGAGCAATCAAGAAGCTTTCTTCGGGCTTGCCGGCCGTGAAGGCGGGCTCTTCGCTGTCGCCCCCTTTTTGCATCTCGGCCAGGCTGGTCATCACGAAGCCGCCCTGCCGCTTGGCCGGTTGGTGGCAGCCTTGGCAGCGTTCTTGGAAGATCGGCCGGATCTGCTTGAAATAGCTGACTTTAGCCACCGGGGCCTTGGAGGCTGCCGTTTCGTCCGCCGAAAGCGGCGTCGCACGGCCCCCTACAAGAGCCGCGAGCAGCAAGCCCGAAATGCGGAACACAGAACGCGGAGTGCGGAGTTCGGTCATCGAAAGCACCTCGGCGGGCCGGACCAAGACATTGCAAAATTGTAAGTTTATCGCGCTAACTCTGGGCTTGCAGCCATGCTAACATGAGCAAAGCCGCAATGGATCTAGGCGGGCGCCCGACGGGTGGGCGAGTCGGGGCAAATCGGGGGGCGGAAAGCGGTTTGCTTTCGCTTTCGTCTGAGTTTGAATATAAGCCGGCACGGCCCCTGGATGCAAGGAAATTCGGCAGCGTTGCGGCGGAAGGGTGCCGCAGCGAAAGAGCGTCAAGCGAATCGCCGCAAGAGCCGAAACTTTTTGCCGTGGCCAGGGTTGAAACAAGAGAGCTGAGACAAGAGAAAAACTGTCCCACGCCTGCTAAGCTAAGGAGACCTTCCATGCGTTTGCTCGACCGGCCCGACCTGGCGAACCTCGACCGCTTCTTGACGCGAGTTGCGAAAGTCGGCCTGGCGGCGATGCTGGCGATCGCTTGCCTGAACTGGACCGCCTCTGCGTGCCACGCCCGCGGACGCGGCAACAGCGCGATGACGCGGTTCTACCGGCAGGCCTGGCAGAAGCAGGCGCAAGAAATGAAGAAGCAAATGGCCGCCGAACAGAAGGCGCAGCAGGAAAGGCAAGCCGCCTTCATGAAGCGCTTCGACACGAACGGCAACGGCAAGATCGACGGAAAAGAGAAGGGGCCGGCCCAGAAATATCTGCGCGCGTTGGAACTGGGCAAGAACCCGGACAAGGGGTTCAGCGGCGGCTTCAGCGCCCAACCGGCTGCGAAGTCTCGTTCCTCCAAATAGCCGGTACGTCGAAATTCACAAATCTCGTATCGGCCGGCCTTCGCAAATCTGCTGCTCGATCCGCTGGAACTCGTCGAAGTACGACTGCGCGCCGTCAATTCCCAAATGCCAAAAGATCGTAGCCGCTAGATCGGCGGGGCTGATCGGGGCGTCGTCGACGTAGCCGCCCGTCTTGCTCGTGGCGCCGTAGACCTGCCCGCCGCGCACGCCGCCGCCGGCCAGCAACACCGTGAACGCATGCGGCCAATGATCGCGGCCGGTCTTCTGCGTCATGCCGTTCTGCACGAACTGGCCGATCTTGGGCGTGCGGCCGAATTCGCCCGTGACCACCACCAGGGTCGACTGCAACAGCCCGCGGAGGTGCAAGTCTTCGAGAAAGGCGGCGAAGGCGCGATCGAAGATCGGACAGAGATGGTTTTTGAGCTTCGCGAAATTGTCGTGGTGCGTGTCCCAGAAGGGCGAGACCTTGTCGTGCTTGCTTTCGTCGTCCCAGTTGACCGTCACCAGCGATCCGCCCGCCTCGATCAGCCGCCGTGCCAATAGTAGGCTCTGGCCGAGCTTCGAGTAGCCATATCGCTCGCGAAGCGCGGCCGGCTCCTGCTGCAATTCGAAGGCGCTGCGCAGTTGCGATTGGGCCAGCAGCGAAAACGCCGTCTCGCGCTGAGCGGCGAATTCGGCAGCCGCTTGCTCGGCGGCGAAACTGCCTTCGGCGCCGGCCGTCAGTCGATCGAGCAGCCGCCGCCGCAGGCCGAGCCGATCGTCGGACACGCCGACTTGCGTCTTCAGGCCCTGCACTTCGAAATCGAGGCGGCTCGGATCGCCGTCAATCAACAGCGGATTGAAGCGATCGCCCATCCGGCCGCCGGTTTGGCCGGCGATGCGCTTCGACTGACCATCGAACTGCGAATACCAAGGCAGCACGATCGACGGCGGCAAGCCGTCGTTCGGCGGGGCGAAGCGGGCCGCGAGCGAACTGATCGACGGCCAATCTTCCGGCAGCGCTTGGTCGGTCGTGGGAGGGCCGAAATACTCGCGGCCCGTGTACATCTCGCTGCACGCCGGCCCGTGGACCGGCATGTGGTGCGTCATCGAGCGCAGCAGGCAGAGTTTGTCGGCCTGACCGGCCAGCAACGGCAAGTGCTCGCACAGTTCCAACCCCGGCGCCTTGGTCGCCGCGGGTTTGAACTCGCCGCGCACTTCCGCGGGCGCTTGCGGCTTCATGTCCCACAGGTCGATATGGCTCGGACCGCCGAAAAGAAACACGAACACGCACGAATGACGGCGGCGCGCCGCTCCGCTGGGATCGTCGGCGGCCGCCGCGCGCAAGCGGCTGAGACGGGCCGACGAAAGCCCCAACAACGATAAGGCGCCCACTCGCAGCAATTCACGCCGCGTGGGCTGCCGCCCGCCGCGCTGGGGAAGTCCATAGAGGAAGAACATCGCCGCTCGCCTCGGGTCCGCGCCCGCCACGATTGTAGCTGGTTCGACCGGCGGCGTGAATCGGCGTGGATTCGAGAGTCGCGGCCGGCCGCAGCAGATTCTTCACCGCTGAGGGCGGCCACGCCACATCCTCAATTCCCACTCCCTCGATTCTCAGCCGCGACGATCCGCTAGCTCAGGCTGCGACCTTCGGTCCGTTCGATCGCCTGGCGGATCTCGTCGGGAATCGGCCGCGAAGCCTGGCTCTTGTAGTCGAACACGACGAGCGTCGATTGGGCGTCGGCCGCGACGGCCTGCTGGGCCTCGCTGTAAACCAGGTGCTCCATCGTCAGGCTGCTGCGGCCCAGGCGCGTGATTCGCGCGCCGCAGCGGACCGTGTCGGGATACGTCACCGGGCGGCGATAGTTGCAGGAGATGGCGGCCAGGATCGGGCCGACCTGCTCGCGCTCCATCATCGCCGACAAGCCGATTCGCTCAAGATACGCGATCCGGGCCGACTCGCACCAGCGCAGATAAACCGTATTATTGACGTGCAGGAACGCGTCTTGATCGCCCCACTGCACGGGCAGCACGATCACGGTTGAAAAACCCGTCAGCAGGTCGGGCGCGGCGGACATCGAGAGGCTTTCGCTAGGAATTCGCGGGGGCTATGGGAACATCGCCATTGTTTGCCGTTGCGGGAAAAAGGCAAGGCGCCGGGAAGAGACCAAAGCCGAAAGGCAACGCAAGGGATTTTTTAGATGACCACGTTGCGCAGAAGCATCGGCGCCGCCTAGAGGATTGACGCTCGCTCCAAGGCCGGCCGCTAAGGTTCAGAAAAAGACTACCTTCAATCGTCGGACGCCTATGGCAACCACCGCCGATGAAATCCGACAACCGCTGACGCGGGCCGATTGGCTGGCCGTCGCCGCGGCGTGCGTCTTCCCGACGCTGGCGACTTGGGCCTATTTCGTCGCGCTGGCCGGCTCGCCGGCGGCGAAGGCGATCTATGCGCTCTCGAAAGTCGTGCAATTCGCCTTTCCGCTGGCTTGGGTTGTGCTATGGCAGCGGCGATCGCTCAAGCTGACCGCGCCCTCGCTGGCGGGCGTGGGCCAGGGACTCGCCTTGGGAGCGGTCGTCGTGGCGGGGATGTTGACGCTTTATTACGGCTATCTGAAAGCCAGTCCCGTCATGGCCGGAACTCCGGCCGAAATCGCCAAGAAAATGGTCGACTTCGGCGTCGGCTCGCCGCTCGCGTTCCTGGCCTTGGCCGCGTTTTTGTCGTTGCTGCACTCGCTGCTGGAAGAATATTACTGGCGCTGGTTCGCGTTCGGCCAACTCAGCCGCAGCCTGCCGTTCGCCGCCGCGGCGACGGTGTCGAGCCTTGGCTTCATGGCCCATCACGTGCTCGTGCTCGGCGGATTTCTGAAAGGCTACGGGCCGGCCACCTGGTTCTTCTCGCTCTGCGTGGCGGCCGGCGGCGCGCTATGGGCCTGGATCTATCGCCGCACCGGCACGCTCTACGGTCCTTGGGCCAGCCACATCGTCATCGACGCGGGACTGATGTGGATTGGCTACGATCTTTGGCGAGCCGCACTCGGATCCGGCCTTTAATCATCACGGCGAGCGGGGGGCGTCAGCCCCCCGGTGACGTTGCGCCGTCACACCGCGTCGTCCCCACGATTAACCTCGCACGGAATCCGCGCGGAGTGATGTCGCTTTGCCTACGCCAAGTACCCGGAGGCTGATGCCTCCGGCTCGCCTTTCATGCACGGCGGCTCGAATCAGCTTGTCTTTTCCAACTCGAAGCCGCGCTGCAAGCGATGGTAGGGGCCGTCGAAGAACTGCGTCGATTTGAACAGTTCGTGCCGGCCATCGCTTCCTTCCGACGCGGTGGCCGCAAGCAGCTTCCGCATCTGGTCCTCCGACATCGGCTTGAAGCCGCGGGCGACGCCGAGATCCTGCTTCAGATCGGCCTTCGACGTGATCCCGCAAACCAGCGAACTGATCGGCAGCGACAGGGCGTAGCGCCGGCAGTCGACCGCCGACAAGCCGGCCTTGTCGGGCAGGCGCCCCTTGGGAAATCCGCCGGCGAACGACTTCATTCCCAGCACGCCGATTTGGCGGCGGTTGCACTCCGGCACGACCTGCTTTTGGAAGCTGCGGTAGTGGGCGTCCATGACGTTGATCGGCATCTGGCACGCATCCCAATCGAACGGCTTGCCGAGCATCTTCAGATGGATGTCGGGATGCTTGTGCCCGGTGAAGCCGATGTAGCGAATCTTGCCGGCTTTTTGGGCCTCGAGGGCCGCGGCCATCGAGCCTTGCTCGAAGATCCAGTCGGGATCGTTGTCGTAGTTGATTTCGTGAAACTGCCAGAGGTCGATGCGATCGGTCTGCAAGCGGCGCAGGCTGTCTTCCAGGTGTTGCATGCTGCCCTTGTGGTCGCGAGCGCAGTTCTTGGTCATCAAGAACACCTTGTCGCGCCGGCCGCCCGAGGCGAGCGCCTTGCCCATCACCTCTTCGCTGCCGCCGTCGTGGTAGTCCCAGGCGTTGTCGAAAAAGGTCAACCCCTCATCGATGGCTTGGTGCATCAACTCGATGGCCAGCTTTTCCTCGATGGCGCCCACATGCCAGCCGCCCAGGCAAATGATCGAGACCTTTTCGCCGGTCTTGCCGAGCGGCCGCTTGGGCAGGCCATCGGCGCTGTCTTCCTGGGCCGCCAGGATCGAACTGCCGATGCCGGCGAGGGCCACGCCCGCCGCGGTCGCTTTCAGAAAGTCTCGTCGTAAGGGATCGGTCATGGCTCGGTTCTCCTAAAGCGTTCGCGAAATACGACGGGCGAGAAGAAACCTCATTGTCGCCAATCGGCCCCATCGCACAAGATCTTGCCCCCGGCCGCGCTTGCCCGCTCGTTGACATTTCGAACGACCGTGCTAGATTGGCCTCCTTCGACACTGGGTGTCTCTCGCGGCTTGTCGTCGCGGGAGAAGAATAGGGAAAACGGTGCAAGTCCGTTGCGGTCCCGCCGCTGTAACCGGGAACGAACGCTGCCATAACCACTGCGAGCCGCGGCCCATTGGGCCTCCTTTCGCGGGAAGGTGCAGCCAGTAGAACGATCCGGAAGCCAGAAGACCTGCCTAGTCGTCGGTGTTGCGAACGGCTCTTTCGTGGACAAAGACGTTGCAAGCTGGCTTTCTCGTTGCGCTTCGCCGCGAGTGGCGTTCGGGCTTTGGCGTTTGCTCGCCTTGGCCCGCCTGCGCTCCGCGGGCCGTTTTTTCGGCAATGCCGTTGGAGAGCCCTCTGCAATGTTAATTCCTCGGACGGGCCGTAGTTTTTCAGTCGCGCTCGGTTTCTAGCGCGAAGAAGGACGACGAGGAATTGTCATGCACCGTAAGAGTTCGGCGCCGTTGCGCCCCCGTTCGTGCTGCGCTCGCCGCGGCTTTACCTTGGTCGAATTGTTGGTCGTCATCGCGATCATCGGCGTGTTGATCGCGCTCTTGCTGCCGGCCGTGCAAGCCGCGCGCGAGGCGGCGCGGCGGTCTCAATGCGCCAACAATCTCAAGCAAAACGCCTTGGCCGTGCAGATGTA
>DATNEC010000056.1:0-2953 GCA_035606815.1 Pirellulales bacterium | reverse complement strand
AGAATCGGGCGGACTCGCAAATCGCCCGCCGCGTGCGTCATCGTTTCCAGCAGCCGCGGCATGAACTGCCGTTCGTGGGTATAGACGACGCCGACGTCCAAGTCGGCCACGGCCGCTCGCACGGGCGCCAGAGGCGCGACTTCAATGCTCATCGAAACAGACTCTGCGGGTGCCGCGAATTCGAAAAGGCGTCTTCCATGAATTCTTCCAATCTGGCGAAATGCCCTCCCAAACCGGTTTCAAGCCGCGTCGCCATGGCGGCGGCGACCCTATCCCAAGTGCGGTCGGCGACGGCTGCGCGGCGGCATTGGATCCGTTCGGCAGCGCGGGCTTGAGGTTCGAGGCAATCTTCAATCGCCGAAAGCCATTCGTGCGGCGAGTCGGCGAACCGCACCGATTCGGCGACTTCGGCCAGATCGGCGAGCGGGGACGAGACGGTCGGTAGACCCGCGGCCAGGTATTCGAGCGCCTTGATCGGGTGGACGTAGCACGTCAGGTCGTTCTGCTCGAAGGGCACGAGGCCCACGTCGAACCAAATCGTGTGACTTGGCAGCGCCGCGTAAGGAATGGGACCGAGGTAATGCACGTTCGGCTTCGACAAGAAGCGGCGCGAGCGGCGCGTGCCATTCGGGCCGATGACGACGAACGACCACTCGCGGCGCCGATCGGCAAGCCATTCAAGTGTCGGGAAATCGATCCAGTCGCCAAGCATGCCGTGATAACCGATCACCGGCCCGGCGATTTTCCGACGCCAACTCGGCGGCTCCGCCGAGCGGCGGACGGCGAACCGATCGGTATCGACTCCGTTCGGCGCCAACTCGACGCGGGACGTGAAGCGCGCAAGCCGCTCGGCAAGCCCGCGCGAGGTGGTGAAAACCATGTCCGCCCGCTCGACGAGGGCCTGCTCCGCCCGTTCAATTCGCGCTCGGGTTCGCCCCCGATGGAACGCGCCATAGCGATCCATGCAATCGTAGACCACCAACTTGGGACGCGTCCGTTCCAACAACGCCTCGGCCAGCAGGCTCGGCGCGCCGATCCACAGGATGGACGATTCCGGGCGGCGCGAAAGGCAATGCTCCATCTGGTGCGCGAGCCAGCCTCGGTTCGCGGCGTCGATCGCCGGCCAGCCAATCCACGGCACGTACTTGGGGTTCAAGACGGGAAAGGGCGGCGATCCGTCCGAGACGCCGGCCGCGCGCCGCAACACGCGGCCCAAATCGCCCAACCGCGCCGAGCGCAAGCCGACCGCGTTGACATATGTCAATTCGAACCGCCGCGCAAGCCGCAGCGCCAACTGCTGGGGCCGTTGGCGAATCGAATTCCAGTCCACGGGCGCCAGGTACAAGAGAGACGTCATCGCGGATCTTCGCACGTTCGAAGCCCCCAGCCGCACGCAGAACTCCATGTTGAAGCGGAGAGATTACACAGTCTCGGCGACCGGGCCAAGGCGAGTTGGGAACACCCACAAACCGGAATTGACCCGCGGGGGGTTTGACGGTTCAATGCGAAACCTTAATTGCCGAACGGCTCGGCAGGCGATTGGCAGCCCAGAGTTTCGGCGACGTTCGTCGAGATTGCCCGCCTGACGGCTTTGCGAAACGGCCCCCGCGGTCTCCATGGCGCTCGCCTCCGCCACGCCAACTAGCGATTTCGCCAATGTATTGGCTGCCGGCGCAGCTTTGCCTGCACGGCCGCCACGGCCGCACTGGGCGCTGGCCGCCTTGTTTGTCCTGTGCATCGTGCCGCGGGCCGCCGCAGCTTGGAAGCTGGACACGCTCTGCAAGGACGGCGTGTTCTATGTGCAATTGGCCGAGGGGTTCGAGCGCGGCGATCTTGAGGCGGGCCTCGGTCGCTTGCGGTTGAATACCTATCCCTTGATCCTGGCCCGACTGCACCGCTGGGGCCTCGACTGGGAACTGGCTTCCAAACTGTGGGGGGTGGGCGTTTCCTCGCTAGTCGTGTTGCCGCTATTCGGATGGGTGCGGCGGCAGTTCGACGATCGAACGGCAATTTGCGCGTGTTTCTTATATGCGATCCATCCGAAGATGATCGAATGGAGTCCTGAAGCCATCCGCGATCCCACTTTTTGGTTTCTCTGGACCTGTTCGCTGTACGCGGCATGGAGGGCGGTCGCCGAAGTTCGGCTGAGTTGGTTCCTGCTCTCGGGCGCCGCCTTCACGCTGGCCTTGCACACCCGATTCGAAGGTTGGTTTCTCTATTTGCCGCTTGCCTGGTGGTCGGCCTGCCGGTATTTCGCCTTGGCTCATGGCCGCTGGCGAATTGCGCTTGGGGTGTCGGCGGCCTTGACGGTCTGCCCCGTGGCGCTCGTCGTGGTGAACCTGACTTGGCTGGCCTGCCAGCCGCACTGGGAACTGGGAAATTTCGGTCGGCTGGAATATGTCGCTCTTTGGCTCCAGGCCGGAGCGAAGGAGTCGGGCGCCGCACCCGCTTCTGCGACGGACCACCGGTCCCTCGTGGACGAACGGGAAGTCCCTCCTACGACATGGGCCGCTGCCGCGCCCGCCGAATCGATGCTGACTCGCATGTCGACGAGAAAAACGGCGATCGTGTTCGGCAACACGCTGCGCCGCGGGATCGGCGGAATTTTTGGCCTGTTTTGGCTGGTTGGGTTCTGCACGCGGCCCAGGTTGTGGCTCCGGCGCGACCATGCCGTGCTGTTCCTCGTTGCGCTGTGCGTGGCCGCCGGTATTTGGGTCCATTTGTGGTACGCCCAAGCCACCAGCAGCCGTTATTTTCTGACGATCGTCATTCTGGCGAGCGGCTGCTCGGCCCTGGGATGCCTGAAAAGCCTCGAATGGCTGGCTTGCGCGATCACGCGATTGCATCTCACGTCGTCGCAAGGCAATGTCGCCTTGACAGCCAGCCTGCTCCTCGTCGGCGGGCTAGGCATCGCCGAAGGGCTTTCGACTCGCTACCCCGGCCGAGAGCGCGA
>DATNEC010000054.1:0-8007 GCA_035606815.1 Pirellulales bacterium | reverse complement strand
ATGCAAAGACTCGCCAGCGGCCATGCGGTCGGCGTCTTGTTGGTCGCCGTTCATGTGTTGCTGGCATCTGCCGTCGCGGTCGCGTTCGTGATCCTTTCCAGATTTAGTGCAGCCGACGAATGGCTGTTCGCAGCGTTGATTGGCACGTCAACCAGTCAAGCCGGGCTGATTGGTCTCTGGTCGGGGCTTGCCGATGCGCCGGTTCGTCGGCGGATGTGGATGACGGTCAGCGGCGGGATAGCGCTCTGCACTCTACTCGCCGTGACGTTTCGAATCGCGACGCCCAGCGGCGCCAGCGAAGCATGGATCGTGGCCGCCGTGTTCTCGATGGCTCCGCTCGCCGCCATCGGCATCTTTGCGGGGATGCTCAAATGGCGCGGTTTCAGGATCGACCAGCCCGGATGCGACGATGAGGGCCTCAACCGTCGTATTCAGTTCTCGCTGGCGCATCTGTTCGCCATCACCCTGGTTGCGGCGATCCTGTTCGCCTTCGTTCGCGGAGTTCGCGGCATGCCACCCGGAGAAAATCCGTTCGCGCCGATCAGGATTGCTCTGATCGCGACCTTCAACGCCCTCGTATTCGTGCTCCATACGCAGATTTGCTTGTGGGCCGCGTTAGGCGATGGCCGCCCTGTCGCGCGCCTGGGCGCCACGCTCGCTTCGACGGCGATTGCCGCGGGAATCTACGGTTTTGCCGTGGGCGACCGCGGCACAGATTACGAGATTTCCCTTGAGATGATGGCCATTTATTCGCTGTTGACCTGCGCCTCGCTGTGGATGCTGCGCAGGATTGGATACCGTTTGTCGCGTCTCGCGCCTGAGGTTGCGGGCCAGTCTTTGTAGAGTGGGCATTGCCACCCCACGGCTTCGCGCGTCCGCGCGAGGAGCAAAAAGGCGGTCCGACCGTATGAAGCCGCCCGTCAGCGCCCATCGGGAAAGCTCGGCGCCCGATACGGATTGTCGCCGTCATGAGGCTCCGGTACGCCAATGAATGGAGCGCCGCCGGGATGCATTGCGGTCTGCAAAGGCCGCAAATCCGGCAGCAAGCTGGCAATCAGAAACACGACGCCGACGCCCAAGCAGGCGCAAACCAGGGCCGTCAAATAGATGGGCAGCATGGGCGGCTCCTCACCCGCGCGCATGACGGCCGCCGCAATGCCAGCGACAATGGCGCCGGCAAACTCTCCGCCGAACCAGGCAATGACCACGAAAAACTTGAACCATCCGCTGCGACGGCCCTTGCGCTGAAGCATGCCGCCGATCATCTTGCACAGGCCGATCACGCCAAGGATTTCCAACATCGGCGAGTTCTCCGTTGGATGCAGGGAACCGGTGGTCGAGACGAGTGCCCTAGCATAGCAACCGCGGTGGCCGGGCGAAATGATTTTTGCCAGAATCTACAGGGCGGCAAGCGTTTCACGCCGCCAGGCCGCCGACTCGGCCGAGCTTCAATCGCTGCCGTAGAAAAAGCTCCGCGAGCTGCGGCGCCAGCAGCAGTTCGAGTTCGTGTGGACGCGCGGCTGCGAGTGGATCGCGCCAGCCGTCGTCCACATCGCACGGGCCGTCCTGCGCGGCGCAGCCCGGATGCAGGGCGATTTCGCCCAGCGAAAACCGGGGCCGAGCGAGGAACCGCGCGATCAAGGGCAAGTCGATGCAGCCCGCGTGCGACGAGCCGAAAAAGGCGTCTGGGTGTACGATGCCCCGGCGGTCGATCTCGCGGCGAAATTTCGCGGCGTAAAAACGCTTGACCAACGCCAACCCTGCGTTGGCGCCACGGAAACCCGGCGAAAAGCTGGCCGGCCACGCGCGCCGCTCCACCGGCGCGCGGACCGCGGGGATCGCGTACTTTTCGACGATCCGCGGAACCACCGGCGCCAGGGCTGGCATCATTTCGACGTATTGATGGCCGTTGAGATGCGTCGGTCTCCGCCCGTGGTCGAGCATGAATTCCACTTGGCGACACAACTCGGCCTCGATTTGCGCCGCAAACGGCGTGGAGACGCCGCGCAGCCGGCCAAAAAGCGCGAACGGTCCCGGAAAGCGACCTGCTCGGTCCAACAACTCGGCCGGGTAGCGGCTGCCGATCAGCGGCCGGCCCTGCGTCAGGTTCAGGTGAATGCCCAGATCGAATGGCTGTCGCGGGTCGTGCAATTGGCGGCGAAGCTCGGCGGAAGGCAACTGCCCCGCGGTTTGTTCATGCAACAGATCGTTCCACTCGGCGAGCGCCTCGGCCGCGTGCGGCGCATTGGCGAGCAGCGAAGCGCTCGTCAACAGCCCCTGCCTGAGTCCCTGGAAGACGCCCTCGTTGACGGCGCGGTTCAACCCCAGATCGTCGGCATGCAAGACGACGCGCGGGCCGCCGCCGTCGCCCGTCCGCGCGGAAGTGCGCTTCCGCGCAGCCTGCGCGGGCATCAGCCGGCCCTCCGCAAGGGTCGCGAAGGCTGCGAGACGTTTCCGGCAGCCGCTGGCTCGCCGCTTATGGGAATCACATTCCTTGGAGCAGCCGGTTCGGCCGACGCGCCCGATTTTCGCAATTGCCATGTCTGCAACAACAGATATCCCAGCAGCAGCAGCCCGCCGAGCGGTTGGCTGCCGTGTTGATTGGCGAAATTGCGGACCAGCGAACCGAACATGTCGGTGACCATCGGGCCCATCATCAGCAAGCTCGCTACGAGCAGCGCCAGCGTCGCGCCGCCGCTCGGCCGCCGCAGTGCGTCGAGCAGGCGCCAGGCGATCGCCGGCGCCGCCACGACATAGGTGCAAGATTCGGTCGCCGGCCCGAACAGCACGGACCACAGGGCGAACAACTCGAACGTCCGCGAGAGCCGCTCGCGCGCGTCGGTCGTCCGCCGGGCGATGAACAAGCACGCGCCGAACGTCGCCGCGCCGGCGGCCGCGCCGCAGAGTGCGAACGTCGAAGGCCGTAGCGGTTGCCCGTAGATGACGAACAATTGGTCGATCGACCGCAGCCGTTCGCGCATCATCGCCGTGCTGTCCATCAGGTGGGCGAACCAATTGGCGTATTGCCACTCGACCAGTTGGGGATTCTGCGCGGCGAAAGGCAGCAGCAGACCCAACCCGAGCGCGGCCACGTACTTCAGCGCGAATTGCCGCGGGTAGATTCCCGCAACGAGCATCGCCAGGGCCAACGGATAGCCCTTAATCAACGTCGCCCAGGCCAACCACGCCGCCGCGCGATTCCAGCGACCCTCGGCCGCGGAGGCAAGCCCGAGCAGAACGGAGCCGAGCATCATCAGATTGGCCTGGCTGTTGTACATGCTGTGCAGCGACAGCGGCAACGCCAGCATGAACATCGTGGCGATTTCCGCGCGGCCCAGCCTGGCCGGGACCAACCGCCGCGCCCAAGCCCCCAGGCCCCACGCGAAGAGGCCGCAATTGACGAGCTTCCAGATCGCCGCGCCGAGCGAATCGGACAGCGGCGCCAGCGGAGTCAAACTGACGGCGAACAGCGGACTGTAACGATAAAACTCGCGGGTCCGCAGGTAGATGTCGTCGCCGGTCAACCAGCGGCGAGCGGCCCCCAGATAAATGTCGTAGACCGTATGCATGTTCGGCAGGCAATAGGCATAGATCGTCAGCACCGCGACGACCGCGATCCAAATGCCCAGCGAAAACCGGGTCCAATGGCGATCCGCGGAAAAAACGCGGGCCACGGACGGGATCGATCCGACGACCAACATCAAGCCGCCCTCCCTGGCAGTTGTTTCCCCGCTTTTGCAAACTCGGGCAAAGTGCGAACTTGCGGCGCCCGCCGCCCGGAAAGCCAATCTCGAAGGCCCAGCCGCAGCACGTCGCGCAGCATCTTACCGGCATGTCGAGAGAGGGACAATGTGGAAGAGTATTCGTTGATCAGCGTCACGGGAACCCGCCGGAAGGGCAGTTTCAAGCGGTGGGAGAGCAACACCACTTCGGCGTCGAAGGCGAACCCGTCGATCGAAGTCCGCGAGAAGATCTCCAGCGCGGCCCGGCGGCTGAAAACCTTCAACCCGCATTGCGTATCGGTCACTTCGCGCGATACGACCCGTTTGACGACTTGGCGAAAGACGGCGCTGGCGACGATTCGCGACAGGCGTCGACGCGCCTCGTGTTTGGATTCCAACAGATCGCGCGCTCCGAAGACCGCTTCACAACCGCCCTGGCGAATCCAATCGCAGGAGATTTTGAGCGCGGTCATGTCATAGGGCAAATCGGCGTCGGTAAAGGCCACGATCCTGCCGGTCGCGGCCAGCATCCCTCGGCGGACCGCGGCGCCCTTGCCCTGCTGGCGACCCAGGCGAATCGTCGAGAATCGCGGCCCGAAACGGTCGCTGATCGTCGCCGTGCCGTCTTGGCTGCCGTCGTCCAGCACCACGACGCGATAATCGATCGCCCAGCCCCTGAAGAATTCGGCCAGGCCGGCGAGCGTGCCGGGGAGCCGTTGGGCCTCATTGAATGCCGGAATCAAGACGGTCAATTCGTGGTCGATGGGAGCGGCTTCCAGTCGCCATGCAGACGAAGTCGTTGGACGAGCGGAGCGCCGCGAGGCGCTGGAAACGATCTTCTGCATGAGTTCCCTCGGCCGCAACCGCCGTCTCTGGTATTCAGCGTCAAGAGCAACGCCGTCTCGAGACATGAGCAGAGATTCGAGACGTTTGAAGTCACCCCTTTGTCGGCGTGCGCTACCGGGAAACTTTCGCAAAACTCGTAAGAAAATCGAGATGGAAAGCCGGGTAACGAACAAACCCGCCCCAGTTGCGCAGTCCTCGCCCGCGCCCCCGGCGATGGGCGGGTCGCCGCTGCGAGCGGGGCGCATGGTTTTTTTGAAAAAAGGTTTGGAATTCCGGCTCGGGCATAGTTAACATTTGTTTACTTACTGGGCCGGAGGAATGTTTCCCCCGGCTTTCTCCTGGAGGCAACGTATTCAAGGTTAGGAGGAGTTCGATGTCCTATTCACGAAGTTTGAAGTCGTGTGTCGCGTTCGCAGCGTTGGCCCTGACGGCGAGCTTGGCTCAGCAGTCGTTGCGGGGCGAAGATCCGGCGGCGAAACCCGCGGCGAAGCCGGCCGCAAAAGAAAGGGCTAAGCCGCGCGGCCGCTTGCCGGCCAACTACGGCAAGGTGGTCGACCCGCTGCAAAAGGAAAAGATCTACGCCATCCAAGGCGAGTACGAGCCGAAGATCGAAGCGCTGCGGGCCCAGCTCAAAGACCTGGTGGCCAAGCGCGACGCGGAGATTGACGCCCTGTTGACGGCCGAGCAAAGGGAGAAGGTCAAGGAGTTGGCGGAGGCCGCCAAGGCCCGGCGCGCGAAAGCGGCTGCGGCTGCGGCAAGCAGCGATGCCGAGGCATCGAAACCAGCCGGTTCATCGTCCGACGCCGGCGGGTCCAAAGGGGGCGTCAAGACTTCGGACTCCAGTCCCAAGAAGTCCTCTTAGGCGCTTCTGCCTGGCCAAGTCGAACCCGCTAAGCGGTCGAGCTGCGCTGTATTCTTGCGCGAACTCCTCCTGCAGCGGACGCTTTGGCAATTTTCCCCCACGGGCGCAAGGAAGCGCCCGCTTTCCCAACCAACCGCGCGGCGACTATAATCGGCGTCGAGCGTGACGCCGCGGGCGCTAAAATTGGTTCGTTGGAGAAAGCCGTTTGTTCGTAGGACCGGTTTTTACTCGCGAGTTGGCCACGGCGCCTCGCCGTGCGCGGTTGTATCTGGCTCGCGCCGCTTACGTGGCCGTGCTGCTGGTGCTGATGGCGACGGCCTGGCAGGTGCTTGCCGGAACTCAAGAAGTCCGCAATGTGGGCGACCTGGCGCGTTTCGGCGCCGTCGTGTTTCAGATTCTGGCGCCGCTGCAACTGGCGGTGGTGATGTTCTTCGCCGCGTTGGCCGCCGCCAGCGCCGTCGCGGCCGAGAAAGACCGCCAGACGCTGATCTTATTGCTGTTGACGAACCTCTCGAACATGGAGTTGGTGCTCGGCAAACTGCTGGCCAGCATGCTCAACGTGCTGGTGTTGATCTCCTCGGCGTTGCCGGTATTCATGCTGCTGGTGCTTTTGGGCGGCGTGTCGTTCGAGCAGGTCGCCCGGGTGTTCGCCGTCACCGTGGCCGGCGCCTTGGCGGCGGGGAGTTTGGGGGCGCTGCTGGCCTTCTGGCGCGAGAAAACCTTTCAAACCCTGGCCATGACGGCGTTGGCCCTCGTCTTTTGGCTCGCCGCTTGGGAAGCTGCCGCGCGCGGCGCCGCCGGCGAAGGCTGGTTCGGCCTCTCTCCCCAAACTTGGGCGACTGCGTTCAGCCCTTGGCAAGCCATGCTGGAGGCCACGCGGCCGGCTATCGAGGTCGATCCCGCCTTGGGCCCGATCGGCAACTCCGTCAATTTATTCTTGCTCGTCGCCGTCGGAATGACCTGCGGACTGAATTTGATTTCGATCCTCATGGTCCGCGTTTGGAACCCGTCGCGAGAGATGCGGCGCGATCCGGAATCGAGCGAAGAAAAACCGGCGGAAGCGGCTGGCCTAGCGCGACAGCCCGGCAAGACGCGCGAAGTCTGGGACAATCCGATCATTTGGCGCGAAATGCGAACTTGGGCCTACGGGCGCAAGATTCTCGCCGTGCGGTTGGCGTATGGAATTTTGACCGTCTTGGCCTTCGCCGCGCTGTATGGCGTCGTCCACCAGCCGGGCGCGATCGCGCGCAACGATCTGGCCGTCGTGTTGGCGCCGTTCGGCGTGCTGAGCCTGGTGTTGTTGAACGCCCAGGCCGTGACGTCGTTGACGAGCGAACGCGACGCCAAAGCCATCGACCTGTTGCTCGTCACCGACCTGACGCCGGGCGAAGTCATCTACGGCAAGCTCGGCGGCGTGTTTTACAATACGAAGGAAATGTGGCTGCTGCCGATGGCCATGTGCTTCTATTTATGGTGGAGCAAAGCTATCGGCCTGGAAGACCTGTCGTACTTGCTCGGCGGTTGGCTGGCGCTTTGCGCCTTCGCCGCCATGCTGGGAATCCATAGCGGAATGAACTACGCCAGTTCGCGCGGCGCCATCGCCGTCAGCCTGGGGACCGTGTTTTTTCTGTTCGTCGGCGTGGCCGTGTGCATGCGAATCATGGTCGCCTTCAGCGGCTCATTCCAGGTGCAGTTGCAGCCGTTTTTGGCGTTCATGGTCGGGGGCGGCATCGGCTTGTACGTGGCGCTGGGCATTCGCAATCCTTCGCCCGCCATTCAGGCGGCGGCCTTCGGCTGCCCGTTCGCCATTTTTTACGCCATCACCAGCCTGCTCTTGGGCTACACCCTGGCCGTGTTCCTGGTCGTCGCCTTCACGTTCGGTTTCACGACCGCGGCGATGCTGATTCCGGCCCTGTTCGAGTTCGACGTCGCCACCGGCCGCACGACCGGCGGAGAAGAATGAGCGCCGGCGCCTCCGCCCGCCGATTAGGGCGGGCGCGCCTCTTGATCTCGACAACCTCCATGCGGTCCGCCAATTCTTCGACTCCGGCCACGTCCGCCATGAGTTGGCAGGCCACTTGCCGCTGGTGGAAGGACGAAACTCGCCCAGACAAAGTAAGTACGCCTTCGTGGAAGCTGCATCGCAGCCGCCGGTGCGCGGGGTAAGAACTCTCTCTTAGCTTCTGCTGTGCCTGCGCGAGAATCGACCGCGAACGCGGCGCGGACGCCGACGGATGCTCGAATCGCTGTTTGGGGCGAACCAAATTGATGGCGGACATGAATTGCGGATTCCTTCCATTTTCCATGGGGGCGCACAAATGCTTGAACCGTTCCGGAATTCCCGGTAAGGCCGCCACGCGACAGGAGCCGATTCGCATCTCGATCGGCTTGCGTGACTGGCGAGAGGCCGAACAAAAAAGCCCGTCTGGGCAAATTGCACAGAGGGCCTGTTTGGCCTGTTCAAGGCGCCTCGGTCTTCTAAAAACGATAGTAGCGGGCGGTGATGCGAGGGTCAAGGATTTTTATCAACCATTCGCGAAACCCCGTTAGCGGCCGCGGCCTTCATCGCGACTTGGC
>DATNEC010000051.1:0-4610 GCA_035606815.1 Pirellulales bacterium | reverse complement strand
AGCGGCGTGTAGCGCGGGTGCCGCGATTCTTTGTAAGGATCGTTTCGGGCGGCGTTGTAGCAACAAATCAGCGACCAACGCGGATGGGGCGAGCGGTTTTGATCGGAGCGGTGCAGCAGGTTCGAGTGAAAGAAAAGTGCGTCCCCCGGTTCGGCCTCGATGTAGACAAGCTCCATGCGGGCCAGCGCCGCTTCGACGCGTTCGGCATCGGCGCCGGTTTGGTCGCCCGTCTTGCCGTGGTCGATCCGGCCCATCTGGTGAGAACCGCGGATCACTTGCAGGCAGCCGTTTTCACGGTTCGCCCGATCGACGGCGATCAGGCAACTGGCCAAGAGCGGGAACAAGCAGCCGTTGTTGTACCAATAGCCGTAGTCCTGGTGCCATTCCCAGGCGCCGCCGACGAGCGGCTCCTTGAGCATCATTTTCGTGTGATAATGATAGACCTCGCCGCCCAGCAACTGCTCCATGCGATCCACGATCCGGGGCGATCGCGAGAACATGCCGTACAGGTCTTCGCCCGGGTGGTTCCACAGCGCCAGCTTGGTCTCGCGGCCCGTCGCGTCTCGGCGCCCGTAGGCGCTCGCTGTCAGGGCGTCGTCGCTTTTGGCATGGGCCAAGAGAATCGCCATTTCTTCGGCGTCGAACAACTTCCGCACGAGCAAATAACCGTCTCGCTCGAAGGCGGCCAGCTCGGCCGCCGACAGAGGATGCGAGGACATCGATGCTTCTCCGGAACTTGAAAATCGTCGTTCGCGGCAGAGCCGCCCTGAAGAATTGCCGTGCCTTCGCAAACGGTCCCTTTTGAGGCCCGGCGAACTGCCAATATATCACGGCCCGGGCCACTGCAAATCCGCGGCCGCGCAGGTCTTGATTACCGGCGCCGGGCGGCTAACTTAGAAGTTGCGCCCCAGGAACAGTTCGCCGCACATCCTTTCGCGCCGACAACACTTCTCCGCGGGGGCCCGGGATTGCCGTGACGGAATCGCTTTTTCAACGATCGGCTTTGGCTAGCGGGTTAGTCGAACAGCAGGAGCTGGTCGAGGCGATCGCTGCCTTGCGCCCTGCCGATGACGCGGAGGCCGAGGTCAGCGACGAACGCCTGGCGGAAAAACTGATCGAATTGGGCCGCCTGAACGCCTGGCAGGTCGCTCGCCTGCGCGAAGGCCGCACCACGTTCAGCCTGGGGCCGTATCGCATCATCGGCAAGATCGGCGAAGGCACGCTCGGGCAGGTCTACAAGGCCGAGCACTCGGTCATGGGGCGAGTGGTGGCCGTCAAAGTGCTGCCCGCCAAACATTCGACGCCCGCCGTGATCGCCAGCTTCACCGAGGTCATCCGCACCCACGCGCAGCTCGACCACAAGCGCCTCGTGCAAGCGTACGACGCCGGACACGATCGCAATGCGCACTTCCTCGTCACCGAGTACGTGCCGGGCGCCGATCTGCGGCAAATGGTTCGCCGCCAGGGAAAGCTCGACATGCAAACCGCCGCCGACATCTTTTGCCAGGTCGCCGACGGACTCGCCTACATTCACCGCCACAGCTTGGTCCATCGTGACCTCAAGCCGACCAATCTGCTCGTCTCGACGGAAGGCAACGTCAAAATCTCGGACCTCGGGCTGGCAGGTTGTTTCATGGCGGCCGATCTTGCCGAAACGACGGAAGAGCGAGTGATCGGCTCGCCGGACTACTTGGCGCCCGAGCAATGCGTCGATCCCAATCAGCCTCTGCCCGCCAACGACATCTATGCCTTGGGCTGCACATTGTACTACGCGGTCACTGGTAAGGTGCCGTTTCCCGGCGGAACGCCTTTGGAGAAGGCCCGCGCCCATCGCGAGCAATTGCCGAGGCACCCGCGGTTGCTGAACCCCGAGCTAAGCGACGAATTCGTCGAGATCATCGCCGACATGATGGAAAAGAGCCCGCAAGATCGGATTCCGTCCGCCGAAGAGGTCATCGCCAGGCTGTCTTGAAGGACGAAAGCCGGCGGGCAAATGCGTCACTCGGCGGCGGCTGGCTTGTCCGCGGCGGGAGCCGGGGGTTCGAGCGTCACGACGTGTAGGCGGCCTTCGCGCTCGACCAACAATTCCAGCGGGCGGGAGGTCTCGGTCACAAGGCCGCGGAATTCGTCGCTCGAAGCGAACGATTTTCCGGAGACTTCGTAGATGCGGTCGTTCAGCCGCAGGCCGGCTCGGGCCGCCGGCGAGCCGGCCACGATCCGCGAAAGCGCGACGGCTTGCGGTTCCGCCGGATCCACGCGCCACGAAATCCCCAGCCGCATCGGTTGGCCGGCCAATTGAACGCCGAGTTTCACCGGTTCGGCCGCTCCCGGCCGCCGCAGCACGATGCTCGCTGAATTGGCAGCGGCCAGCACTCGCGCTTGCAGCTTTTCGCCGGCTTGCACGGCTTCGCCGTCGAATTGGACGATGTGGTCCCCCGGTTGAATTCCGGCCCGAGCGGCGGCCGAACCGCGGGTGATGCGCGACACGCGCAGTCCTTGGCCCTCCCGCTCGGCGCCGAGATCCCAAGAGAGACCCAAGCGTCCAGGCAGCGGCGGCAGCGGCCGCTCGAGTTCCTGTTGCGTGTGCGGCGAATCGGTGCGCCCCGCCTGGCGGAAGCCCGGCAGTTGCGCCTCATCGGCCAACTCGTACAGCACTCCGCACAACAACTGCACGACCCGACGCATGCCGGCGAGATTCACCTTTTCCGCGTCGTCGCTGGGGCGGTGGTAATCGTCGTGCAGGCCCGTGTGAACGAACAGCACCGGAATTCCCTTTTCGTAGAAGGAATAGTGATCGCTGTCGTCGCGCATTTTCCAGGAGAAGTCAAGCCGCAGGTTCGAGTCGCGATTTTGCAGGCTCACCAGCCGGCGCAAATCGCGGCCGGTGCGCGAACCGTAGATTTCGACATAGTCGTTTCGCAGCCGGCCGATCATGTCGAGGTTGATCATCAGCCGCACGCGCGCCAGCGGCAGCGTCGGCTGCGAGACCCAATGCTTCGAGCCGAGCAGTCCCTTTTCTTCGCCGTCCCAAAAGGCGAACAGAATCGAACGCTTCGGCCGCGCTTCGAGCCGCGAGAAGGCCTCCACGATTTCCGTCAGGCCGGCGGCCCCGCTGGCGTTGTCGTCGGCGCCATTGTGAATGTAGCCGGTCGGGCCATAGCTATTCTGCGCCGAGCCGTAACCGACGTGGTCGTAATGGGCGCCGATCACGATGACTTCTTGCTTGAGCCGCGGATCGCTGCCTTCGAGCAGGCCGAGAATGTTGCGATACTGCCCGCCGAAGGATTGGTAGTAGCCGCCCGGCCCGGCGCCCCCGGCCAACTTGCACTTCTGGAATTCGCGACCCAGGTATCCGGCCGCCGCGCGACCGCCGCGACTGCCGGCCTCGCGGCCCTCGAACGTGTCGTCGGCCAGAACCTGCACGTGCCGGCGCAAGTCTTCGATGGTGACCGATTGCGCCAGCGAAGATTTCGCGTTCGTCTCGGCGGCATACAGCGGCAGGGCCGTGAAGAAAGCGCTCCAGACAAAGCAGGCGGAGATCAGGGCGAGCGAGCAACCGGCGAGCGAGCGTTTCATGGCGTAAATCTCTGTCTATCGAGCGGGGCAATGACGAGTTCTTGTGAACGCGTGGCCTCTCGGATCGATTTAACTATACCTCCTCCCGATCAAGGAATCGCCGCCCCGCTGACAGTTTCGGCGCCGTCCGGTAGACTAGGGCAAGCCACGTGAGTTTAACGAATTTGCCCAGGAGGCTCGATCCAATGGCCGACGTCATCATCCGCATGCGCAACAATGGGCCCCTGTTGGTGGAAGGACCGGTGACGGTTTACGACGCGGCGGGGAACAAGTTTCCCATCAGCGGGGACAAACCGGCGATCGCTCTGTGCCGTTGCGGCCAATCGTCGAAAAAGCCGTTTTGCGACGGAACGCACAATCGTTGCGGCTTTCAATCGTCGGAGACGGCGCCTGTCGCCTGAGGCTTAGGCGGGCCGACAAGTTATCCCCAAGCTCGCCGCGCAATTTCTCGTTGCGCGCTGCGAACGAAAGTCTTGATTTGATAAGCGGCTTGGCCAATGCCTCGAAGCGCCGCGCTCGAAGTTCCTGCGCGCTTCAATGGCCTGCCGCGCGGCGGTTGTTTAGAATCGCTGCCCGGGCGATCGGTTGCGGTCGTCCAGCGGTCCTACTTTCGATGGAGCAGACGTGGAAAATTCGGCAGACTCGAACGTCCTTGACGCGGACAACGCTTCGCTCGCTTATATCGGTCAATGGCGCGGATTGGTCAGCACTACCAATTGGGAAAAAGGCCGCATCATTCACGAGTGGCGCGAGGCGCTGATCGCGGCCGACGCCAACTCGCAAGACTATTCCGACGAAGCCTGGAGCCGCCGCGTCGGCAATGTGACCGGGCAGCACGTCGGGCGGTTGCGACGCGTCTTCGAGCGGTTCGAGGGCGTCCGCGGCCAATATGCCGGCTTGTTTTGGAGCCACTTCCAGGCGGCCGTCGAATGGCCCGACGCCGAAATGTGGCTGGAAGGCGCCGTGCAGAGCGGCTGGTCGATCAACGAGATGCGGGGCCGCCGCTGGGAAGCGCTCGGCGTTCCGGCTGAGGA
>DATNEC010000050.1:0-19480 GCA_035606815.1 Pirellulales bacterium | reverse complement strand
AACCAGCAAAAGTTTCTCGACCTTATTTGCCATCAAGATCTTTTCAGCTTCCTCAAGCGTTACAGCTCCCGTAGCCGTCACCAGGTGCTCGCGGGTCATGACTTCCGCGATCTTCAGGTCGCTGCGTTCGAGAAAGCGGAGATCGCGGCGGGTGAGGATGCCGGCGAGTTTGCCGCCGGAGTGGGTAATTGGCAGCCCCGAGACGTTGTATTGGGCCATGATCTCGCGGGCCCGGCCGACGGTGGCTTCGGGCGCAAGCGTGACCGGATCGTAGATGATGCCGTTGGCGCTGCGTTTGACCTTGTCGACTTCGTCGGTCTGGGCCTCAATCGACATGTTCTTGTGGATCACGCCGAGGCCGCCCTCCTGGGCCAGCGCGATGGCCATCTCGCCCTCGGTCACGGTGTCCATTGGCGAACTGAGCAGGGGAATATTGAGCCGGATGCGCTTGGTCAACTGGGTGGTGACGTCGCACTCGGCCGGCACGACCTCGCTATAGCGCGGTTCCAGCAGCACGTCGTCGAACGTGATGCCGAGATAGCTTAGTTTGTCGTCCATCTCGCCATCTCCCAGGGCCAGACATGCTGGAAACCCGCATTATGGCCCTCGGTCGCGGAATTGGCTAGGAGTTCAAACTGCCGCTTGACAGCCTGACCCCTGATTTCTAGGATCGGTGGTTTCCATTCGTGTTTTGAAACCTAGCCGGGCGGCGAACCGCCGGCGATCGATAGAGTTTTTGTCATGGCCGTACCCAAGCGCAAGCATTCGAATGCTCGAACCGGCAGCCGCCGGGCACACGACTTCAAAACCCCCAAGCAGTTGCTCTACTGCCCTCAGTGCAGCACGGCGCGGCCCTCCCACGTGGTTTGCCCCAACTGCGGCTATTACATGGGACGAACCGTCGTCGAGGCGGCCGAGTAGCCCACGCGACCGTTGATCTTCCGGGAAGGAACTGATTCACGTGGGAAAGATCGCCTTTCTCTTTCCCGGCCAGGGGGCGCAATCGGTCGGTATGGGCCGGGAACTGGTCGCCTCGCTGCCGGCCGCCCGCGAACTCTACGACCGGGCCGGCGAAATCCTGGGCTACGATCTGGCCAAGCTCTGCTTCGAGGGCCCGGCCGAACAACTCGACTCCACCGTCCACAGCCAGCCAGCCCTCTTCGTGACCAGCCTGGCCGCTTTGGAGCAATTGCGCCAGCAATCGCCCGAGGTCGTGGCGGGCTGCGAAGCGGCGGCGGGCTTGAGCCTCGGCGAATATACGGCGCTGACATTTGCCGGCGTGCTCGATTTCGAGAATGGATTGCGGCTGGTGCAGCAGCGCGGGCAGGCGATGCAGGACGCCGCCGACGCTACGCCGAGCGGCATGGTCAGCATTTTGGGACTCGAATGCGACGCGGTCGAAGCGTTGTGCGAACAGGCTCGCGGCGGCGAGATCTTGCAGATCGCCAACTACCTTTGTCCGGGCAACCTGGCGATTTCCGGCCACAAGTCGGCCTGCCAGCGAGCGGCCGAAATGGCGGAAGGCGCAGGCGCGATGAAAGCGATGCCGCTGGCCGTGGCGGGCGCCTTTCATACGCCGATCATGCAGCCCGCATTGGCCCGATTGAAAGGGGCCCTGGCCGACGTGCCGCTGAACAAGCCTCGCATTCCGGTGATCTCGAACGTCGATGCCTGCTCGCACGACGATCCCGAGGAAATCCGCCGTTTGCTGGTCGAGCAGGTCGTGTCGCCGGTGCGCTGGGAAGACTCCATCCGAGAACTGCTGGCCCAGGGTTTCGATCGATACTACGAAATCGGTCCGGGGCGCGTGCTGCGCGGTCTGCTGAAGCGGATCGATCGCAAAGCGGTCTGCGAAGGCGTGACGGCGTAGGAACGGGCGAGACGGACGAAGCGAACGGCGAGGAGCAGGAGCAAGCGAGACGCTTGCTCTATGAGGGGACGAAAGCGAAAGGACCAACACATGGCGGCGGAGAGCAGCGGTCGATTGAGCGTCGATTTGAGCGGCCAGACAGCCCTGGTGACGGGCGCTTCGCGCGGCTTGGGCGCGGCGATTGCGATCGCGCTTGGCAAAGCCGGCGCCCGCGTGGCTTGCGTGGCCCGCAATCGCGAAAAGCTTGAGCAAACGGTCCGCGAGATCACGTCGGCCGGCGGAACGGCCGAGTGCTTCGAGTGCGATGTCACCAGCGGCGAGAGCATTCAGAAGGTCGTCGACGCCGTGCTGGAGAAGTGGCAAAAGCTGGAGATACTGGTCAACAATGCCGGCATCACCCGCGACACGCTGATTCCCCGCATGCAAGACGAACAATGGGACGAGGTGATCAACACCAATCTGCGCGGCGCCTTTTTGTTCACCCGGGCCGCCACGCGGCCGATGTTGCAGGCCCGTTACGGTCGGATCATTAACATCGCCAGCGTCTCGGGCTTGATGGGCAATCCGGGGCAGGCGAATTACTCGGCCTCGAAGGCGGGCCTGATCGGCATGACGCGCACCGTGGCGCGCGAGTTGGCGGGCCGCAAGATAACGGTCAACGCCGTGGCGCCGGGCTTCATCGAATCGGAGATGACCGGCGCGCTGGGCGAGAGCATCTTGGGCGAGGTCAAGACGCGGATTCCGGTCAAGCGGCTCGGGCTGCCGCACGAAATTGCCGATGCCGTGCTATTTCTGGCGGCGCCTGGCTCGGCATATATTAGCGGGCAGGTGTTGACGGTTGACGGCGGATTGACGGCGTAGCCGGGGTTCGACTCAATTCGCGGAGAGCTCGTCTGGCGAAAGCGGAGCTTGCCCTGGACCGCGGACGCGCAACAATCGCAGTTCATCGCCGACGATTGTGAAAACGGCGCGGTAACTTCGCCCTCGATGCGTCTTGAACGGGAATTGGCGAAGTTCGTAGGGGCTGAGCGAGTTCTCCGGAGCGAACGGATACTGGACTGGATGAGATTGGGCGCGAAGGGCCGCTTCTTGAAACGCTTTCCACCATCGTTGCGATCCCTCCGGAGTTCGTCCCGCGATATATTCAAAGATGCACTGGATGTCGTGTTCCGCTCTAGGAAGGATTCGCAACTTGAAAGTCATGACGATTCGGGGATTCCATTCCGCTTCGAGAAGTCATCGACGAACGCCGAAAAGTCTCGACCCTTTTCGCCCCGCTCCATGTCTCGCAGAGCAGCAAGAACGGCGGAAGCGTCTTCGGATGCGGAATGACCTTCCCGCCATTGGTCGTACAGGTCGTCCATCGACACGGCGCCGCCGGCCGCTTCGATTCTCTGCCGGGCAAACCGCGTGAACGAATCCAACTCTTGCTGAATTGATGCCATTTCGATAGTCTCCAAGGGTAAATTCTACCTGACGCTGCCGGCGAGGGCCAAGTTCCACCTTGATGGCGGCCTGACGGCATAAATACCTGTAGACAGGCCCTGGAAAAGTCGCTATACCTTCCTGTCTTGCGGGAACTCTCTATCTTCGTAGCATTTACCCGCTCCCTTGAAAACGCTATGTTAGGCGTGAGTGGGAGCTTTTTGAAATTCAATCTCCCTATTTTCGGTGCTCCAGGAGGACCGTTCAGGTGGCCTCAGTTAAAGAACGCGTGATCGATATCGTAGCCGAGCAACTGGGCGTTAGTAAGGACCAAGTCACGCCCGAGACGTCGTTTGTCAACGATCTCGGCGCCGACTCTCTGGATACGGTCGAGCTCGTGATGGAACTCGAAGAAGAATTCGACATCAATATTCCGGACGATGCCGCCGAAAAGATCCAAACGGTCGGGCAGGCCATCGACTACATCGAGAAGGCGCAGGCGAGCTAAGCTTGGCCGGATTTCATCGCAAACCCACGAGCTCTCATGAAACGACGCGTAGTCGTAACCGGGCTCGGCGCAGTCACCTCGCTTAGTCGCCAGGTTGAAGATCTCTGGCAGCGGGTTTGTCGCGGCGAAAGCGGCATCCGCGCCATCACCGCCTTCGACACGGCCGGCTATAAAGTCAAATTTGGCGGCGAAGTCAGCGACTGGTCGACCGACGGTTACATCAGCCTCAAAGACGCCAAGCGCATCGACCGCTTCACCCAGTTCGCGCTGGTGGCGGCGATCGACGCCGTCAACGATTCGGGACTCGATTTCAGCAAGGAAGATCCCTATCGCTCGGGCGTGATCCTCGGTTCGGGCATCGGCGGGCTGAACGAAATCGAAACGCAGCACTCGCGGCTGTTGGAAAAAGGCCCCGATAAGGTCTCCGCCTTCACCATTCCCAAGCTGATGCTCAACGCGGCTTGCGGACACGTCTCGATTCAATACGGCTTGCGCGGCCCCAGCGCCGCGGTCGCCACGGCCTGCGCCAGCGCCGCCAATGCCATCGGCGACGCCTTCAAGACGATCCAATACGACGACGCCGACATCATGGTCACCGGCGGCGCCGAGGCCGCGCTGACCCCGATGGGCGTCAGCGGATTCGCCAACATGCGCGCCCTTTCCGAGCGCAACGACGATCCGCAGCACGCCAGCCGCCCGTTCGACGCCGACCGCGACGGCTTCGTCCTAAGCGAGGGCGCCGGCTTGCTGGTGATCGAAGAGTTGGAGCACGCCAAAGCTCGCGGAGCGAGAATTTACGCCGAACTGATCGGCTATGGCGTGAGCGCCGACGGGAGCCATATCACTCAGCCCGACGAACATGGAACGGGCGCCGCCAAGGCGATGGCCCGCGCGCTGGCCGACGGCAAGCTGGACAAAGACCTGATTGGCTACATCAATGCCCACGGCACGAGCACTCCGCTGGGCGACGCGGCCGAAACGGCGGCCGTCAAGTCGATTTTCGGCGACAAGGCCCGCGAAGTGAGCATCTCCAGCACCAAGAGCCAACTCGGCCACCTGCTCGGCGCCAGCGGCGGCGTCGAACTAGTGCTGACCGCACTGGCCTTGCGCGACAGTCTAATCCCGCCGACGATCAATCTGGATTCGCCCGACCCGAAATGCGATCTGGACTACACGCCGAACAAGGCCCGCGAGCGGCGCTTGACTGCCGCGATGTCCAACAGCTTCGGTTTCGGCGGCCACAACGCGTCCTTGATCGTCGGCCAGTTGCGATCCAACGGCGCCGTCTAGGCCGCCGCGGCAGCAGCGCAGCCGTCTTGCGTCGCGGCGCGACGGCGCCGTCTTACGTCACGGAGTGACGGCGCGGAAGAAATTGCGAACGGGCTGACCTGGCACGTACAGCAACTTCGATCGTACGACCGCAGGGGCGTAGTAGCTCGTCACCACGGGGGCCGCCACGACCGGACTGTAGCTGGTGACGACCGGGCTATAGCTCGTCACCACCGGGCTATAGCTCGTGACGACCGGGGCCGCAACGACCGGACTGTAGCTGGTGACGACCGGGCTGTAACTCGTAACGACCGGGCTGTACGTTTCCGTCACCACGGGCCGATAGCTGGTCACGGTCGGCGCCGCGTAGTTGGGATAGTAGTTCGAAAACGTCGCTCCCGAAAGCGGCCGATAAGTCTGGTACACCGGCGCCGGCGCCGCGTAAACCGGCGCGACGACAGGACTATACGTCTCGTAGTAGACCGCTTGGGCGAAAGACGTGCCCGCCAGGCAGGCGACGAGACCGAGGGCCGTTAAGGAAGCGCGGGTCATCACGGTAAGTTCCTCCTCGTGGATGCGGAAAGCTTCGGATCTTGGGTCGGGATCGTAGTCGGCGAAGTGCTCGGGGGAGCCACCACTTCGGCCAGCGTCCGCACTTCGCCCGCGGCGCCGCTTGCCAGGTCGGTTCGAATCTGAATTTTTTCCGAGATCGTTCCCATTGCGTCGCCGGCGGTAAAGGTCACCGGAATCAAATGCACCCGCTTGGCCTCCTTCGGAATCTCGAAGGCGAAGCACGGGTTATTATTGCAAACGATCGCGGCGATCGTGAAGGGGCGCTTGCCCTGAATCACGATTTGCTTGGTCACTTTTTGACCTGGTTCGAGTCGGCCGAAGGCCAACGAAGCCGGATTTACCGAAAGTTCCGGAACCAGGCGTCCCTCGACGTTGACGGGCATTACGCGGCGGTCGTCGCTGACCAGCAATACCTGGTCTTGCAGATAACCGGCCGGCGCGCCCGGTTTCAATCGCACCGTCAGGCGATACGCCACCTGCCCCCCTTGGCGCATCGTCTCGGCGATCTTCGCTTCGAGGTTAGGATTGGCGGTTTTCACTTCGGTAATTTTCCAATTGCTGCGACCGGCGAAGCGGAGGTCGAGTTGTTTTTCGGCGGAGGCGCCTTCGTCGAGCGAACCGAATTCGATGCCGCCCGGCGTCATCACGACGTCGGTGCGGATGAAGCCATCGACGCGAAGCTGCACTTCGGCGGGGTAGGGCCGGTCGATCGTGACGGTCAACGTGGCGCCTCGCTGGCCGCTGAAGCGGTCGGTATTGAAATGGGCGACGATCTCGCCTTCTTCGTAGGTCTTCAGGGTGTCTTTCGTGACGCGGGGGGAAGTGCAGCCGCAACTCGTGCGGACCCCGGCGATATGGATATCATCCAAGTATAGGTTCTTGAATTTGAAGTGGTGCTCGACTTTGGCGTCTCGCGCCACCGTCCCGAAATTGTAGGCGCCCTCTTGGAACATCTTACGGGCCCATTCCTGAGCCGGCGCCGAAGCCGCCGCCGCGAGCACGGCAAATAGGGAAAGCACTGTCGAACGCACGAACGTGGTCATAGCGCACCTCACCCTCTTTTTTTAATCGTTGGTGGACCGTCAAGGAAGCATAGGGCGCAAGTGCCGAAGTGCAAAAAAGCGACCGAAAAAAGACCTGGCCCAAAACATCGGACGCAATTCATTATGGCGTATAGCTTTGCGATTATGAAATGGCGGCCAGAAAAAGGCCGCAGCGCGGCCCATGTGGCGTGAAAACGCACGGGTTGAGCGAAATCAACCACGGCCTCGCCGGACAGTTGGCAAAAGGCAACGCGACGCCGAGCGATGCTGAAATTACGAACATCGCGAGCGCGATCAAGAAGCGACCGAGAGGTCGTCCAGTTCTTCCTCGTCGTGTCCCATCTGTCGCCGGACCATTTGGCGATAGCGACCGCTGGCGGCCATCAATTGAGCGTGCGATCCCGATTCCACGATCCGGCCGTGTTCGATCACTACAATCCGATCGGCGTTCACGATCGTGCTCAACCGATGGGCGATGACGAAGCAGGTGCGGCCCCGCATCAGCACTTGCAAGCTTTGCTGGATCAGCCGCTCGCTTTCCGTGTCGAGGTTGCTGGTCGCCTCGTCGAGAATCAGAATCCGCGGATCGGCCAGCACGGCCCGCGCGATCGCCAGCCGCTGCCGCTGGCCCCCGCTGAGCTTGACTCCGCGCTCGCCGATCAAGGTTTGATAACCCTGAGGCAAAGCGGCGATGAACTCGTGGGCGTGCGCGATCTTCGCCGCCTGTTCGACATCGGCCAATCGAGCGTGGCGGACGGCGTAGCCGATGTTTTCGGCGACCGTGCCGTCGAACAGGAAAATGTCTTGCTCCACGATCCCCAGCAGCCGGCGATAGCTATCGACTTCGATCTCGCGCAAATCGACGCCGTCCAGTTCAATGCGGCCCGAGGTCGGATCGTAGAACCGAGCGACGAGGTTGCAGAGCGTCGTCTTGCCGGCGCCGCTGGGGCCGACCAGCGCGATCGTTTGGCCCGCTTCGATCTCCAGGCAGACGTCTTTGAGCACCAATTCCGAGGTGTCGGGATATTGGAAGTCGACGCGGTCGAGCGAAATCCGCCCTTCAATGCCGGCGGCCCGAACGCTGATCGCCCCTGGCACGCTGGGCATTTCTCTCGGCTCATCCAACAAATCGAGCACGCGGTCGAGACCGGCCAAGCCGCCTTGCAACGACGTGGCGCTTTCGGCCAGCACGGCGAACGGCTCGAGCAGCATGGTCAGATAGACCAGAAACATCATCAGATCGCCCAGCGAAAGACGCCCGCCGAGCACCTCGGAGCCGCCATAGAGCAGCAGACCTGCCGAGGCCAACGGAATGATGGCGTCCCAGACGATCTCCACGCCTCGCGCCCACCACCAGGCCCCTAGCTCCTGCCGGGCCATGAGATGGTTGCCCAACGCGAAGCGGCCGGCTTCGCTGCGTTGGCGGCCGAAGGCCCGCACCACGCGCATCCCTCCGAAAGCCTCGGTTGCATGGCTGTCGATATCTTGGCGCTGCTTGCGAATGTCGCGATGCAAGGGGCGGATGCGATTGATCCAGGTGCGATGGCTGAAATAGACCGCCGGCAACAGCACCAGCGATCCGACGAGCAACCGCCAGTCGACCCAAGCCAGCACGGACATGCTGCCCAAGAGCTGGATGATCGCGCGCCACGGGTTGTAGAGCATGCTGAACACCAACTCGCCGACGCCGCCGGCGTCTTCGCGAAGGAT
Organism: Pirellulales bacterium; assembly: GCA_035606815.1. Lineage (GTDB taxonomy): Bacteria > Planctomycetota > Planctomycetia > Pirellulales > JAICIG01 > JAICIG01. The sequence goes on along the minus strand of DATNEC010000050.1, from coordinate 11,082 downwards.
GCTGGCGACGCCGCCCGATTTGAGTTGATAGACCCGGTGCAGCGGCAGTCGAGAGGCATGTTGGAAAACCTGGCGCCGCATGGCGACTTGGACCCGCTTGGTAACGCGGGTGGCATACCAACGGCCCCACAGATGGATCGCTGTTTGGACGAACGAGACGACCAGCACTCCGATGGCCAGCAACATTAATAAGCGGCTGCGATCGCCGGCCACGTGCAGCCATTCGGCCCACGGCCCGTCGAGCGGCTTGCCCCCTAGCACGTTATCGATGACGAGCTTGGTGGCCCCCGGCGGCAACAGTTTGAGCAATGTCGAGGCGGTCAGCGTCGCCAGGGCCAAGCCAATTTCGAAGCGCAAGCCGGTCAGCAGGCCCCAAAACTCGCGCAAGAGCGTCCAAAACGTGCGATTCTTCGGGGCGGCAGGCCGCAATTCTCCGTGTCCCGAGCCGGTGAATTTTAGTTCGCCGGCGCGCCGGCGCCGAACCAGATCGCGACGGTACTCGCGAAAGCGGGAGCGGCTGGAAGGACGATGAGGCATCAGAACCACGTCACGCACAATGGGGGTCGGCGCTTCATTATAGGCGCTCCCCCGCCGGGAAATTAGGCCCGGCTCTCCCAAAGGTCTAGCGAAAAACCAGTCGCCTGCTCGGGCGCCGGCCAAAGCGAAATCTCGCCGACCGAGCGCCCCTTCGCGTGATTTATATTTCCGCTGATTTATTTATATCGCCGCGCGATGTTTCATTTCCGCGGCCGCTCCGTTGCGGCGTTTGCCGAGAATTCAGGCTTTTGCCGCAAGGCGCTCCCGCTGCCGCGCGTAAAAAACGGGCATTTCAGGGCTTATCATGGGGCGGTCGCGGGCCATTTTAGAGGCTGAATTATAAAAGCCGCCGCAACGATGGGCGCGGCGAAACAACGTAATTGCCGCAAGGGGAGCACGATTCGCGGCATTTGACGATTTATGTCTCGGACGAGGCGTATAAATCATGATTTTCGCCCGTTCCAGCCCCTGCTGCGCAAGCACTCGACGTTACCGCGCGGCCGGCTTGAGCGACAAGCCAAGCCGCGCCACTTTCCGTCGCAGAGCTACTGTCAGGACCAACCGCACGAACCCCCACTTACGCCCGGCTTGAGGGTGACGCCTGAACGTCCCGTGTCCAACCCGGCATAAAGTTTGCTTGCCAAGCTGTTATGGCGAACTCGAAAAAAAAGCGAGGCTCGCAGAAATGGCAGCCGAAAATGGGCCGATTACGGATTGCAATCGCCGACGACGACTCGCGCCTGCGCGCCTATCTCGTCTATCTGGTGAAAATGTTGGGACACCAAGCGGCCGCGCAGGTCGAAAATGGAGCCAAGTTGGTCGAACAATGCTTGGCGATCGTTCCCGACTTGATCATCAGCGACATGCAAATGCCGGAGATGACCGGCCTGGAAGCGGTCGAGCGCATTTGGGCGACCCGACCGATTCCGGCCATCTTGGTTTCCGGGCTACCGGAGTCGGAGTTATTCGCGGGTCGGGCAGCGGGTCGCCGGCCCTTCTATCTCACCAAGCCGCTCACCCTCGATGAACTGGCCGCGTCGATACGGCTCGCCCGATCTCCTCGGGCGAGAAGAACGAAACCGAACTCGCCGCCCGGCGGGGAAAGACGAACCGTTGCCCCTGGAGCCGGCGCGGAACCGGCGCCCAGATTCGCCCCCCGCGACTCGTCGACGCCTTATCCTGCCAAACTCTCGGCCAAGCATGATTGCCGCTCGGGCGACCGCTGAGGGGTCTGTTCCTGCATCAGCCGCTCGTACACTTCCTGCCGATGAATGGGCACTTCGGCGGGCCCGGCAAAGCCAAGCTTTACCTTGTCCCCCCGGACTTCCAGGATTGTGACCGTGATCGAACCCCCGATGACGATCTGCTCCCCTTTCATTCTCGATAGCACTAACATGCCCGAACCTCCTTGCTGGCGAAGTAACAAAGAATTACTGGGTCCTCGCGGGTTGCTTCGGAGCCATTCCGAAGGTCGTTCCGCAATCAGCCATTGCGGATGGGACATAAAAAAACCCCTGATGTGCTCCAATTAGCACGCCAGAGGCTCTCATAACCCGGCAGAACTTGTCCGCCGTGAACAAGGTCGATGCGGCTAAGAGTAAGGGGGGAACGCCAAGCGAGTCAAGGTCAGTTTTTTCATTTGGGACATAATTTTTTCGGACCGGCCGACTCGGCGCCGCAGACGAGGGGTTCGGCTCCGAGTGGCCTAAGATTTAGACGGGTCCGGCCGGGCGGGAATGCCTTCCCATCGCGTGCCGGCCGGCAGCGTTTCGCCCTTCATCAACAGCGACAAATCGCCCAGCGAGGCCCCCAGCTCCATTTGCGTATTGTACAACACCAGCGACAGGCTGCCGACTGAACAGCGCGCGCCGATTCGCACGTGAGACATTTTCATCACGCGGTCTTCGAACAGGTGCGTCTGAACGGTGCAGTCCTTGTTCAAGGCCGCGTCGTCGCCGATCTCAATCAGATCGTATTCGGTCATGTCCGAGGTGTCCAAGAACACGCGCGAGCCGATCTTGGCGCCGAGCAGCCGAAAAAACCAGCACAGAAATGGGGTACCCGCCAGCTTGCTCGTCAGAAACAGGTCGGCCAGATGCTCGTGCAGATTGGCGACCAGTTCCGCGCGCCACACGAACGTGCTCCACAGCGGCCGTTCGGCGGCGCGATAACGGCCGATCAGCAGCCATTTCGCCAGCACCACGAACAGCGTCGCCACGACGCCGCCCCAGGCATAGAGCAAGGGAAACACGAGCAGCAGCTTCCACATCGCGATTTCATCGTGGATCAACAGCACCAGCGAAAGCAGCACGCTGGTGATGGCGATGAAACCGCTTGAGGGCAGCACGATGCGGCAGAACTCGATGAAGCCCCGCAGCAGATAAAGCCGGCGGGTTGGACGAAACGTGCTCTCGACCGGGAATGCCGTGCTCTGTTGCCGCACCGGCAAAAAGAAGGCGGGCGAACCGAGCCATGACGTGCCCGGCTGTTCGGCGCCGGGCTTCGTCGCCGGCGGCTGCGACAGGCAGCCGATGAGGCAGTCGTCGCCGATCGTGGTTCCCGGCGGCAGCAAGGCGCTGTTGCCGATGAAGGAACGGGCCCCGATCCGCGTCGGAGCGACCGTAATCGCGCCGTTCTCGATCCGTGCGGCGCCGAGCGAAACGCTATCGGCGATGAAGCCTTCCTCGCCGATTTCGAGCAAGTCGGGCGAAATGAACGACGCCGTCGAGATCTCCGCGCGGCGGCCGAGCTTGGCGCCCAACAGCCGATACCAGGGCGAGAGGTAAATGGTCGCGTAGAGCGGACCGACCACGTCGAGGCTCAGTTCGAGCAATTGGTCGAAAAACCACTTCCGCACGCAGAAACCGCTGTCGAGCCGATACGCGCCCGCCGCGACGCGGCCCAGCAGCAGCCGCTTGAACAGGGCGATCTCCAGGCACAACAACACGACGAACGACGTGGCCACCAGCGGCGAGGCGCTCAGGTACCAGTAATAATCGTCGGCGTAGTTCAAATGATTCATCAACATCATGCCGGGAAAGATGGCGGCCATCACCAGCACCGGGAAGATCATCACCCCGACGGCATAGGCGGCGCCAAACGCGGCCCGGCGTCTCAGGCCCGGCCGCCGAAACTCGCCAAGCTCGGCATCGCCCGATTCTGCCGTGCGGCGCGCCGGCGAACCCGCCCAGCGCTCGCCGCGCGGCACATGCGCTCCGCGAGGCAGCATCGAAAGATCTTCCAGCTTGGCGCCGTCGCCTAGCGAGGCGCCTTCGCGCAGCACCGCGCGCGTGCCGACGAAGCAGCGCTCGCCGATGGCGATCGGCCCGATCCGCAGCCAGCCGCGCTCGACCGTGCAGCCCGTCAGATTGGCCTCGACGCCGATCGCCGTATCGGCGCCAACCGAGAGCAGATCGAAGCTCGAACAATCGTCGGTCGCCAGATGGACGTTGGGTCCGATCTTGGCCCCCAGCGCCCGGAAGAACCACGCCAACAGCGGCGTGCCGGCGAGATAATTCACAGGGACCGAGCCGATGATCGAATTGACGAGCCACCAGCGGAAATAGTACCAACCCCAAAGCGGATAATCGCCCGCGCGGTAGCGGCCGATGATCAGCCACTTGGCGGCGACGGCCAGGCACAGCATCAACGGGTAAACCGCCAGCAGCGTTGCGAACGCGCCGAGGATTGCATCGACGGCCGGATAATCGTTGTCGATCATCCGGGTGAACGTCAGGTAGGGGCCGAGCCACTGCAAGGAAAAGAAGCCGAGCACGAAGTACAACGCCGCGAACTGCGCGGCGCCGCAGAGGAAATGTCGCAGCCGCGACGGGGGGCAGCATGGCAATTCGTCATCCGCGACTTGCTCGCCGCGCGAAACGAACAGCGCTTCGTCGAAGCCCGGCGGAGCGAGCTTCGCCGCCAAGCCGGAGATCGTCGGATGCTGATATGCGTCGAGCATCGAGACGTGCTCGAAACGCGGATCTTTCCGCAACCGGGAGATCATCTGGGCGGCCAATAGCGAGTGGCCGCCCAGATCGAGAAAGAAATCGTCGCGAATCGACACCGACAGCGGCGCCAGCAATGCCGCCCAAACGGCGTGGATCGCCGCTTCGGCGTCGTTCATCGGCTCGGCCGCGCCGGCGGAGGAGGCCGCTCGCCGAGCGCGCGGCGCCGGCAGATTGCGCCGATCGACTTTGCCGCTGGCCAACAGCGGCAGCTCGTCCAAGACCTCGATCGCCGCCGGAACCATGTAGGCGGGCAAGCGCGCGCGCAGCCGGCCGCGCAGCGCCGCTTCGTCGATCGCCGCCGCACCGCGCGGCACGACGTAGGCCGCGAGCTGATCGATTCCCGAACCGTTCGCCGAGACGCTCGCCACCGCCGCCGCCACTTCGGGCGCTTCGAGCAAGGCCGACTCGATCTCGGCCAGTTCAATGCGAAAGCCGCGCAGCTTGACCTGTGAGTCGATGCGGCCCAGGAACTCAATCTCTCCCGAAGGAGCGTAGCGAGCGAGGTCGCCGGTTTTGTACAGCCGGCGCCTCTCAGGGGAGCCGGCCAGCGCGTGCTCGACGAATTTCTCGCAAGTCAGATCCGCGCGGCCGACATAGCCTCTCGCCAGGCCGATGCCCGCGAGGTGCAATTCGCCCGCTTCGCCGATCTCGACGGGCCGCATCTGCTCGTCGAGGATCCAGGTCTCGTAGTTCGGCAGAGGCCGCCCGATTGTCACTGGAAGCGCGGGATCGCAGTCGGCCCAGGTGGCGATCACCGTGGCTTCCGTCGGGCCGTAGGTGTTGACCATCCTCCGCCCGGCGCCGCACCACCGCTGGACCAAACGGGCCGGGCAAGCCTCACCGCCCAAGATCAGCAAGCGAACGGTCGGCAGATCATCCTCGATCATTTCCAACAAGGTCGGCACGCACGAGAGCACCGTCACGCCGGCCGCCGAGAGCATGCCGGCCAGCGCCGGCCCGGCGTGGACCATCTCGGCGGTGCCGACGACCAACGCGGCGCCGGCGAAGAAGGCCAGCCAAATCTCTTCGACCGAAGCGTCGAAGGCGACCGAGAATCCTTGGAATACTCGGTCTTCGGCCTGCACGCCGAATAGCCGGCCTTCCGCGCGCACCAGGTGACACGCGCTGCGGTGCTCGATCTCGACGCCCTTCGGGCGCCCCGTCGAGCCGGAGGTATAGATCACATAGCACAGCGACCTCCAGCCCGCCGCTCGATCAGCCGCGGGCAAGCGCGCATCGCTCTCGCGCCGAAGCGCTTCGCGGTCGGGGTCGAGTTGCAGAATGATGCACCCAGAGGCGTCGCCCAAGAAGGCGGCATGCTTGTCGGCCATCGCCGAGACGGTCACCAGCACGCGGGACTGGCTGTCGGAGAGGATATAGGCCACGCGATCGGCCGGATAATCGGGGTCGATCGGCACGTAGGCCGCGCCGGTTTTGAGAATGGCGAGCAAGGCGACGTAGACGTCCGCCGAACGCGGCAGCAGCATCGCGACCAACGAGCCGGGGCCGACTCCCAAAGATCGCAGCCGCCGCGCCAGACGATTCGCCGCCTGTTCGAGCTGGCCATAGGTCAGCGAGTCGCCGCCGCAGATCACGGCCGACTGTTCGGGCCGCGCGTCGGCTTGGCGCTCGAATAACTCGTGCAGCAACTCGACGCGAATCAAGTCGGCGTCGGCCTCGCCGAACGTGATCGACCGTTCGGAAACGGTCGGTGGCCCGATGATATGCGCCAAGATGTCGTCCGCCATGGTTTTGGGAAGCCGCTTCCAGGACTTCCGCTGCACAATTAAACCGCGGCGGGCCTCGCATGTCTCGACCAAAATGGCGGAAAACGGGTTAAATTATCGTAACTCTGTCGGCCTGGCGGTCTTTGACGGCATGCAAGCGGCCGGTGTATGTTGGCGCTTGCGCGCAACTAATAGGAGTAAAGGAGTGCCGCCGATGCCACGAACCGCACCGCTGATCGTCTGGGGGATCTTGCTGCTTGGTCTCGCGGGGGCGCGAGTCGCAGCCCAGCCGGCGCCCGGCGATTCTCCCGCCGCGACCGATTCGGAAATGGCGAAAAAAGACCGGCTGGCGTTCATTCTTAAGGAATTTGCGACCTATTCGCTGTCGGCGCCCGGCGCCGGGGAGCGGCCTTTTGCTCGCCGCGAAGAGCCGCTGGTGCGCTACAGCAATCCGGTCCGCAATGCTTTCAGCGATGCGGCCGTTTTTCTATGGCTCGACGGCGCGCGGCCCCGCGCCGCCGCTTCGATTTCCATCCGCGGCAACCGCGCGGTGGGTCGCGAGTTTTCCTCGCTCAGCGCCGAGCCGCTGGAGTGCCGCGGCGAGGCGGGAGAGCATTGGACACCCAAATCAGCCGGCTTGGCCGAGCAAGATTTGCCCAATGCCGAGGCGCCCGACGCGTCCGACAAGCGGCGGCTCGTGCAAATGCGGCGGCTGGCCCGACGGTTTCGCTTCGTGATGAAGGAAACCGCGACGACCAACCAAACGGAACTGCGGCTGATGAGTCAGCCGATCTATCGCTTCGCGGCCGACAAGGCCGGCATCGTCGATGGAGCATTGTTCGCGTTCGCCGAAGGCACCGACCCCGAGGCCCTGCTGTTGTTGGAAGCCGTGCGCAGCGCGGGCGAATCGCTGGCTTGGCGATACACGCTGGCCCGTCTAACTTCGCGGCCCCTCGAAGCCGATTTGGGCGAGCGCCGCGTCTGGTCGGCGGAAGGTTTTTGGGCGAACCCGCACAGCCCGAGCGATCCTTATGTCGAGATCGTCCGTGGTTCCTACCCGACGGCGCCATGACGCGCTCTTTTTCGCAAATGAGTTGGAGCGAATTGGAACATGAAAGATTTTCTCTGTTATTACGTGGTCAAACCCGATCGCGGTCCCGCGAAGGCGGAAGTGACGCGGCGCCCGCTCGATGAACTGCCCGCGGGCGACGTGCTGATCCGGGTCGCCTACTCGTCGCTGAACTATAAAGACGCCCTCTCGGCGACGGGCCATCCGGGCGTGACGCGGAAGTTTCCGCACGTTCCCGGCATCGACGCGGCGGGCACGGTGGCCGAAAGCGGCGCCAGCGAATGGAAGGCCGGCGACGAAGTGCTCGTCACGGGCTACGACCTGGGCCAGAACACTTGGGGCGGCTATGCCGAATACGTGCGCGTGCCGGCCGCTTGGGTCGTGCGCCGCCCGGAGGGGCTGACTTTGCGCGAGTGCATGGTCTACGGCACTGCCGGCTTTACGGCCGGCATGGGTCTCGACGCCCTGGTCGAGCGCGGCATCACGCCCGCTCGCGGCGAAATCGTGGTCACGGGCGCCTCGGGCGGCGTCGGCAGCCTGGCCGTGGCCTTGCTGGCCAAGGCGGGTTATCAAGTGGTCGCGTCGACGGGCAAAGCCTCGGCGTACGATCTGCTGAAACGGCTCGGCGCCGCGCGCGTCATCGGTCGCGACGAAGTTTATGACGCCAGCGACAAGCCTTTGCTGGCCTCGCGCTGGGCCGGCGCCATCGACACCGTCGGCGGCGCGACGCTGGCCACGCTCGTCCGTTCGGCGCATCGCGACGGCTGCATCACCTGCTGCGGGCTGGTGGGCGGCGTCGAGCTGCCGCTTTCGATTTATCCGTTCATTTTGCGGGGCGTCGAACTGGCCGGCATCGATTCGGCCGAGTGCGCTCGCGAGCGGCGGCTGCGCGTCTGGAAAAAGCTGGCCGGCCAGTGGAAGCCCGACGGATTGGAGCAGCTCGTGACCGAATCGGACCTCGGCCGCCTGGCGCCGCACATTCAGGAGATTCTGGCCGGTCGCAATACGGGCCGCGTGCTGGTGACGCTGAGGGCGTGATCCGCCGCCTCAGGTCGTGACGGCCATGTTGTCGCGGTGGACGACCTCTTGATAGGGACAATGCCCCAGAGCGGCGGCGATGGCCTCGGTCTTCAAGCCTTTGATGCGAAGGATTTCCGCGCTGCCGTAGTTGCTCAGCCCGCGGGCGAACTCGGCCCCGCTTGGGTCGCGCAGGGCGACCACGTCGCCTTTGCGGAAATCGCCGACGGCGTCGAGCACGCCGATGGCCAGCAGGCTGCGACCTTGCTTTTCGACCGCTTTGCGGGCGCCGTGATCGAGCACCAGATAGCCGCGCGGCTGGGCGGTGAATCCGATCCAGCGCTTCCACGAGCGAATCGCCTGGCCCTGCGCGACGACCAACGTGCCGACCGGCTCGCCGGCGAGAATGCGCCGCAAGGTTCCCGGCTCGCGGCCGTTGGCGATGATCACGTTCTCGCCCGCCGCCGTGGCGATGCGCGCCGCGGCCAGCTTGCTCGCCATGCCCCCTTTGCTCATCCCGGTGAGATGGTCTCGAACGAGGGCGAAAATGGAATCGTCCAGCTTCGTGATCGTGGGGATCAGTTCGACGCCCGCTTCGCGCGGATCACCATTGTACAGCCCGTCGACATCCGACAGCAGCACCAACAGCGGCGCCCGGATCAAATTGGTGACCATCGCCGCCAGCCGGTCGTTGTCGCCGAAGGTGGTTTGCAGTTCTTCGACGCTGACGGTGTCGTTTTCGTTGATGATCGGAACGGCGCCGTATTCCAGCAGCGTGAGGATGGTGTTGCGGACGTTCAGGTATCGCGTCCGATCGTCGAGATCGTCGGCGGTGAGCAAGATCTGGGCGGCGTGGCGGCCGAAGGCGCGCAGCGAACGGTCGTAGGTTTGCACCAGGCAGCTTTGCCCCACGGCGGCGACGGCTTGCAAGTGGGCCAAGTCTCGCGGTCGTTCGGCCAGCCCAAGCAGTCCCATGCCGGCCCCCACGGCGCCGGAACTGACCAAGGCCACCTTGCGGCCCGACTCGAAGAGTTGGTGCAGCTCTTCGGCCAGCGCGGCGATGCGATCTTCGTTCAGGCGCCCGTCGCCGCGTGTCAACACGCGCGTGCCGACTTTGACGACGATCGTGTCGGCGGCGGCGATTTCCTGGCGCAACAAGTCGGTCATTGGGCGAGATCGGTTTTCAGCGGCGAGCCGGAGGCGTCAGCCTCCGGGTCGAGGCGGCAAGGCAAGCATGCGCCCGGGCATCACCGGGGGGCTAACGCCCCCCGCTCGCCATGGGCGCACGCTGGACTTCCGCTCTAAACGCTGCCCTAAGATACCTTTAGCCGATCGGGTCTCACAAGCGGTAGGGAAATCGGCGGCTCGGATAGCGAGATTCGCAATCATGCCTTCGCAGCGAGTTGTTAAGATCGTGTTTAGCTTCTACAATGGATAGTGGTGACACGCATCGCTTCGCCGGAATGAACCTCCGGCAGTCTGAACTCGCTGGCTCGGGACTTCAGCGAACTCGCCCCCCGTCTTACCACCCTCGGCAAGCAGGCCAATCAAGCGCGATGAGCGAACTCCATCATGAGTGCGGGGTGGCTGCCATCTATCATCTTCCGGGCCGCGGCGTCAGCCCGTTGTGCCCCGAACAGGGGCCTGAAGAAGCGTCGCGGTTGATGCCGCGGATGCTGCTCGACATTCAGAACCGGGGCCAACTCTCGGCCGGCTTTACGACGTTCAATCCCGAGCGAAACCAGCTCATCGACACCTACAAGGAATTGGGCGGAGTCAGCGAGGTTTTTCGGCTCAGCCATCGCGGCAAGGCCGAAAGCCTGATGAGCGAGTACGCCGGCCGTGCGGCGATCGGGCACGTGCGCTACGCCACCTGCGGCGCCGAAGACCGCAGCTACGCCCAGCCGTTCGAGCGGCATCATTTGCAAAAGCAGAAGTGGTTCAGCTTCGCCTTCAACGGGCAGTTGGCCAACTACATGGAGCTGCGCCGCGATTTGCTGGCCGACGGCGACAACCATCTGGCCCGCGAGAACGACACCGAAATCATCATGCACGAGATCAGCCGCGAGATGTCGGGCGACCGCCGGCCGAAGCTGATCGACATGTGGCGCAGCGTCTCGCGGAATTTCGACGGGGCCTATAGCCTCGTGTTCTTGAATTCGCTCGGCGACATGCTGGTGGCCCGCGATCCGCTGGGCGTCAAGCCGCTCTGCTATGCCTTCGAGGCGCCGTTGTTCGCCGCGGCCAGCGAAAGCGTGGCCTTGTTGAACTTGGGTTTTGCCGCCGAGAGCATCAAGTCGCTGCTGCCGGGCCAGGCGATCACCATCAGCGACGGCCAGTTTTCCGTCGAGCGGTTCGCCAACAGCCCGCGGCAGGCGCATTGCTTTTTCGAGTGGATCTACTTCGCCAACGTCGCCAGCACGATGGACGGCCGCAGCGTCTATCTTTCGCGCAAGGCGTTGGGCGAGGAATTGGCCCGGCTGGAAACCGTGCCGATCGACGAAGACACGATCGTCGTGCCGGTGCCCGACACCAGCAAGGCGGCGGCCGACGCGATGGCGTTTCGCCTGGGCGTGCCTTCGCTGGAAGGCCTGATCCGCAACCGCTACACGGGCCGCACGTTCATCGAAGGCTCGAATAGCCGCAAGCGCAAGGCCGAGAGCAAGTACACGCCGTTGCGAGAAGTGCTGGAAGACAAGCGGGTGCTGCTGGTCGAAGATTC
>DATNEC010000042.1:0-8324 GCA_035606815.1 Pirellulales bacterium | reverse complement strand
GCATCTAGAGTTCGCGTTGACCCTGGTGTGAACAGGTATTGTGCCGATTGCGAGTTCCGGGGCGTTCCGTTTATCCACGTCGAAACTCATGGAAAGCTCGCATATATTTGGTGGGAGCTTCGCTGGCTCGAATTGCGGGGCAATGAGGTTATGTCGCACAAGCTGACACCCCTCGGGATTCAGCTTGACCAGTTGTTCAGTCGGTGCAAGCTCGATTGGAGCCAGGGAAGCGTTGGAGGTGACGCGGGGTATTTCGAGGGTATTCCTGCCGAGTACGCAATGAAAGTGGCATCAGAGTTGTACGCCATCTTTAAGAGTTTTATGCGTGTATCAAAAAGTGGCACGCCGTAGCGCCCGGCCCCGAACTAAGTATAGGGGCCGGGCGGTGGTCCCGCTTCACCACGTTGCGCACAGAGGCGTTGCCAGGAAGCTGGATCAACTTTCGAGAGATTTCGGCCGCGAACTTGGCAAACACGTTTCCAGCCCGACTTGCCGACCAAGACGGTTCGTGGAACATTCTCGTTGATGATGTCTTCAAGGATAATGCGATCTTGCTGGTCGCAATATGCTTCAGTTTCCATGACAGACTCCCTTGCCCACGGTCTAAGAATTATCGTTTTCTGCGGTCAATATGCAAGTCACGAATAGCTGTGCTTCGCGCATTCTGGCTGCTAGATTGATGGCTGTACGTTCCGCCAGTCAAGTTCATTTCTCGCGGGAATAGACTTGTGGATTGCATCATTTTGCTCGGCGTTTTGCTCGGCGTGATTATGATTGGCCTCCATCAAAATAATGAGGCGAAAGCCGAGCGAAAGAGAATTGATGCAATGTCCCCGGCTGATCGTGAACGATACGCCGTAGAAGAATATGAGAAGCTGCTCGTTGCTCAATGGGGCCGGTCAATCCTTCAATGGTATGCCCGCACTGCCGACTGAAATGGAGGGTGAGAACTAAACAGATTGTGCAAAAAAGAGGGATCAGCGGCGGCAAGGCAACGGCTGCGGTGGTCACTGGCGGTCTGTCTATGTTGGCCACCGGCCTATCAAGGAAAGAGCAAGTTACCCAAGCGCATTGTGAGAACTGCACCAACACTTGGGTCTTTTGATTTACGCTTCCGCGACGCTCGCCCGTCGTTGCTGGCAAGATTAGCGTTCAATCGCCGCCTAAAAATGCGAATTGCATTTAATGCCTCGAACTTTTTTGGCGGTTGCCAAGTTCTCCAACCGGCTGTGCGTCGAGCACGAAAAAATCGACATTGAAATGCCGCTGCATGCGCGCCGCTTCGCCTTCGCCCCGGCGCCGACGATAGGCCCAAGCGTCTTCCGATTCGAACTTGAATCCGCCGTCTTCATAACCGGTGAGCTTCAACTTTTGCCGCGGCTTCAAGTCCGCGTAATCCGAATGCCACGCCTTCGTCAAGAATATATGCACAGGTTTCTTTAGCGCCTCGTCGTCGACGCGTTCGGCGACGAATACGGTCTTCGACTCGTAAATTTTGGGAATGCTCTCGCGGGGTTTTGGCTGAAAGAGCGAGCCTTCGACGACCAACACCTTGCCCAGCGGTCGGCCCAAAGCGCCGATGACTTCGACGTCTTGGCCGAGTTGATAGAACTTCACCTCCGTTTTTGCGGCGGCCCCTTGCTGCGCTGGCTCGATCGGCTCAGCCGCGTCGCCGGAATTACGCGGCACGGCAGCCGAAGCTGCGATTGCCCAAGCGCCGATCAGGATGGCAAAGATTCGCCGCATGACAACAGCTCCCTCAATCGATTCCTACGTTCCGCTTTCGGATTTGCTCAAGTTGGCGGCATTTTTAGCTTCGCGTCTTACTTCCGGCCCCCAATGGACTTAAAGATATCAAATGGGCTACAACACGGCATGTTTTGACCGCTTCGCCCGGCGAGCCAATCCCCCTCGCCCAGCGTAGTACAATTACATGCTCGATGGAAGGATTCAACGTCACGTTCCCGCAGAGAGGCCGACCATGAAAACCGATGAGCCGCAAGCCGCGACGCCCGAGTCCGATCACGTACCGCCCGGCGCCGGCGGCGCCGATGGTCGCTCGGCGGATGGGGAAGGCCAATCGTTCGCGGAGACGGCGCTCAAGCTGGGCGGCAAGAGCGAAGAAGAGGCCCGCCGCACCGGCGCCATCGACAAGGCCGACGATCAGGTCGAAGCCCTGTTCGCCCCGCAGTATCAAACCACCGCCAGCCCGGCACACCGGGCGATCTGGGAAGGCCAGGTTCCGATCGAACTGTTTTCGAGCGCCGAACCGGTCACGCCGCCGCACGTCGCCAAGGTGATGGAGGACTCGCTGGCGGTCGTCCGCCGACATCGCGATGCGGGCACGATTTTGGACGAGCATCGCAAGGTCTCGCAGCAGGTACTCGAAGAATTGGCCGGCGCCGGCTACTGGGGCCTGCTGGTCGATCGCGAATATGGCGGCTCGGGCGCCCCATTCGCGGCCTTCGGTCCCTTTCTGACGCGGATGGCCACGCTCGACCCGACGATCGCTGGTATGGCTTCGGTCCACGGCTGCATCGGGGCGGTCGACCCGGTGCGCACATTCGGCAACGCCGAGCAGAAGGCGCGCTTTCTGCCGCGCTTGGCCAGCGGCGAAAGCCTGTCGGGTTTCGCGCTGACCGAACCGAACGCCGGCAGCGATTTGACGGCGCTGCGCACGAAGGCCGTGCTCGACGGCGACGATTACGTCGTGAACGGCGAAAAGCTGTTCATTACCAACGTCATCCCGGGGCGCACCGTCGGCCTGGTCTGCCTGATCGACAAGCGGCCCGCCGTCTTGGTCGTCGATCTGCCGAAGCAAGAGAACGAGCACTTTTACTTCAAGCGCTATGGCCTCTACGCGCTCAAGCACACTTGGAACCAGGGGATCATCTTCAAAGATTTTCGCGTGCCGGCGGCCAATCTGTTGAAACCGACGCGCGGCGATGGTCTGACGATCGCCTACCACGGGCTGAACTTGGGACGCATCGCGCTGTGCGCCACGGCGGCCGGCAGCATGCGGTTGATGTTGGCCAGCATGTTGCCCTGGGCTCACTTCCGCAAAACCTACGGCGCGGCGATCGACACCCGCGAGTTGGTCCGCCGCCGCCTGGGCCGCATGGCCGGCTTGATCGTCGCCGCCGATGCGCTGGTCGCCTGGTGCTCGGGCTTGATCGATCAGGGATACCGCGGCGAGATGGAGTGCATCATCGCCAAGATCTTCGGCAGTGAGGCGCAGAAGGAAGCCGCCGTCGAGTTGCTGATGAAGACCCACGGCGGCCGTTCGTTCCTGCACGGCCACCTGTTCGGCGACAACGTGCATGAGTTTCTGGCGCCCTGCATTTACGAAGGCGAAGGCGAAATGCTCGGCATGGCGTTTTTCAAGTCGCTGGTCAAGCAGCACGGCACCCAGTATTTCGAGCCGATCGGCAAGGCGCTGGCCGCGGCGGGCATCAAGAAGCCGAACATGCTCAACCCGGCGCATGCCATGGCGCTGAAAGGCCCGCTGTGGGAATACGCCAAGTGGTACATGTCGCAGCGGCTGCACGTGGCGGCCAAGCCCCACTTGCCGCCAATGCCGCCGGCGCTGCAAGCGCATGCCGAATTCGCCGCCGACTGGCTGGTTCACGCCCCGCTGGAGGTCAGCGGCACAATGCGCAAGCACCAGCTTGCCTTGGCCGATCGGCAGTGCCGGATGGCCGAAATCTCGCGTCGCGTGCAGGATGTGATCATCATGCTTTGCACCAGTCTCTACGCCGCCCGGCAGCAGGACGAAGTCGTGCGGGCCGCCGCCGATTTGATCTGCCAAGATCTCACGCGGCAGTTGAACGGCCGCCGCCCGTCGGACACCTATTTCCGCAAAGTCTCGAAGCTCGGCGAGCAGATCGTCGGCGGCGGTTTCAAATCGATCGCGGGGCTATCGGCCGGCGAAATCCTGATGCCCTACGAGAACGATTGAGCGCTGTTTCCTTCTGGCTTTTTTTGTTGAAAGCGCAAAGGGGACAAGCGTATACTAGCCGTTTGCCTCACAACGAAAACTTGTCTGGGATACGCGGGGCCGCTCGATGGCGAACCGATGGTATGTCGCTCTGAATGGCGAAGAGCTAGGCCCGATGTCCGACACGGGCCTGGAGCGCATGATTCAGGGGGGCCGGATCGAAGGCGAGACGCTGGTGCGCAACGGTACGGCCAGCGACTGGCTGCCCGCGCGCGAAGCCGAAGAAATCTTGGCGGCCCGTCCCTCGCGTCAGCGTCCGGGCGACGCAGCCATTCATGCGGCAATCCAATCGAAGCGGGCCGCTGCATCTCTTCCTCCACCTCCTTCGCCGACAACTCCTCCGCCGCCTGCTCAACCGCCGGCCGAGGATCTCTCCGACGCTCTGCCGGCGCCCGACGATTTGCCGACGACGGGTCGCCCGCCGGCGGCCGTCGCGCCGGCGGCCGATTCTGCTTCGTCAACGCCCGCCTGCGATCAATCGTCTGCGCCTGAACCCCTGCGGTCATCGTCATCTCGCTCGCCGTTGGTCTTGGTCGCCGTGGGCGCCGGCTCGGTGCTGATCTTTGCCGCGTCATTCGCGGTTGCCTGGATGACCGTGCGGCAGTTTTCGTCCGGCGGCGCGGCGGCGACAAACGGGTCTGCCGCGCCGATGGCCAGCGCCCAATTGGCCGCTCTGGAGGGAGAAGCGCAGAGGCTAGCGGACGAAGTGGCCGAAGCGAAGCAAAAACTCGAGCAGGCCCAGCAGGCGGACGGTTCGGCGGACCAGGCCCCGCCGCTGAAACCCGCCGATCTCGAAAACCCTCCGAAGCCTGTGACGCTTGCCGAAGAACGCGATTCGCTTGCCAAGGCGATCGCGCTCGACATGGCCCGTCAGGAAGACGCGCAAGAGCGATTCAATTACGAGTGGACCTTTGAAATCCAGGCTCCCGCCGGCTCTCGGGCCCCGCTGCCTTATCAGTCCCAGCGCGACGTGCGGTACGCTTTGCACTTGCCCGTCATCGAAATCGAGTTGTCGCCGCTTGACCGCGAGGCGCTCGCGGGCCGCCGCGCGGCGTTCGAGCAAGCGACGAACGCAAGGAAGCAACGCACGGAGCGACTGCTCGCCGAAGCTCTTGAAGCGGTGCGCCGGCTCGACATCGACCGCGCCGCCGAAATCCTCAAGGAGTACATGCCTCTCGTTGATGGCGACGAATACGCCAAGGCGATCAATCTATTCAGGCAACTCGGTCCCGCTCGAATCGACAAGCTGCTGAAGTACGTGCAGTCTTTGACGGGGCCGCAGCGGCAAACGCTGGCGGCGAAAGGCCCGGCGCCCGCCGAGCTCTTGGAACGATTCGACGATCCTGAGTTGATCGAGGCGGTGCAAACGCATTGGCCGCAGGTGGCCTCGTTGGCGATCGCGCAGGCGAGAGAGGGCGACTGGCTCAATCTATACGATCAGGCCGTCGGCCCGATCGACCTGACGTTGGCGCGAAAATGGCAGTTCTTGACGCGAGCATTTGTTTCACGTCATCAGCGAGATTTGACGCCGGCCCGCGCCGCCGAACTCATCGAAACGTTTGGCGTCTTTGAATTGGAGGGCGAGCCGTCGCTCGGCGACGGTTTGTTGACTCAATTCCCAGCGGGCGATTGGGCCAAGCAGCCGTTCGCGTTCTTCTCGGCTTACGCCCAAGGCGAGGTTTCGCAAGTCGCGTCAACCGACCTTTTCGAAGAATGCCGCAAGCTGGCGGGCGAAGCCTGGCCGAGCGAGGGCCGACTCCACCCGCTCGCCGGACACTGGGCCGATCACGCGCAGTGGCATATCTATATCGATCCCGCTCTCGACACGATCACCTACGCGCGAAAGAAGCGCCCGCACGTGATCCAGCGAATCTGCAAAATCGGCCCCGATTACCTCGTGGCCTATGAAAAGCGATTGCTGCCCGACCATAAGAGCGGCGACCTCGTCGCCGGGGATCCATTTTATGGGTGGCCCAAAGATCGTAACGACGCGGAATTCGACCAGTTTTTCCAGCTTCCCTCATATAAAAAAGAGTTTTTAGGTAACAAAGAGAGTCGAGGTCCGATGCTGTCGTATTCGGTCAGCGGAGGCGGTCAATACCTGGCCCTGACACTCTACGCTCTCGCAAACGGGAATCAGAAATCTTTGCGAGTTCTCCGCAAAGAAATCATGGACCCGAACTATCCGCAAGCGGAATTGTTCGGCGACAAGAGCGATGCATGGGAGAAGATGAATCAGGTCGCAGATTACGTGGACGTTAAAGTGCGGTTTCATTACGTCGACGATCAGCGAAAACCGTAACGTGGCAAGGGATCCGCGCATCGGGTCGATGGCCTTAACGCGGCCCGCTTGACGGCCCCGCCGGAGATCTCACAATTGACGCTGGAACCAACTAGACGTCATCTTTTTCGAAAGCCCTTGCCGTGGCCCGTTTCGCCGTGATCATGCCGGCCGCCGGCGCCAGCAGCCGGTTCAAGGACAAACACTATAAAAAGCCGTTCGCCCCGCTGGCCGGCCGCGCGGTCTGGCTGCACGCGGCCGAGCGGTTTTTGCACCACCCGGACGTCAAGCAACTGATCGTGGTGATTTCGGCCGAGGACCGCGAAGATTTCGATTTCAAGTTCTCGGCGAACGTCACGATTCTGGGAATCGACGTCGTCGAAGGAGGCAAGGAGCGGGCAGATTCGATCGAGCAGGCCTTGGCCCGAATCAAGCCCGACGTCGACTTCGTCGCCGTCCACGATGCCGCGCGGCCATGCGTCGCCGATGAATGGATCGGCCGCGTGTTCGACGCCGCCGCGAAGAGCGGCGCGGCGATCCTGGCCGTGCCCGTGGCCGCCACGCTCAAGCGCGTCGGCGCGAACCATGCGATCACCGAAACCGTCTCTCGCGAAGGGCTCTGGGAGGCGCAGACGCCGCAGGTTTTTCGCCGTCAACTGCTGTTGGACGCTTACGCCAAACGCGGTGGTTTCGTAGCCACCGACGACGCACAACTCGTCGAACGCATCGGCCACGCGGTGACAGTGGTGCAGGGCTCGCCGATCAATCTCAAAATCACGACGCAGGAAGATCTGCGATTGGCCGAGCAGACGCTCAAGGCCATGCCCAAGCCGAAGCTGCAAGGCCCTGGGCATCCGTTCGCCGACGACAACATGTGGCGGTGAGCGGCGGGTTTCAAGTTCCAAATTCCAAGTTCCAGGTTTAGGGTCTGTGACCGATATTTTCGCCGAGTTGACGTGGCGCGGGCTGATTCATCAGACGACCGACGGCGAAAAGCTGCCGGGCTGGTTGCAAGCAGGCGCCCGCACGCTGTATGCCGGCTTCGATCCGACGGCCGATAGCCTGCACGTCGGCCACCTGGTCGCGCTGATGATCTTGCGGCGCTTTCAACAGGCCGGGCACCGGCCGATCGCCGTCGTCGGCGGCGCCACCGGGATGATCGGCGACCCGAGCGGCAAGAGCGAAGAACGCAAGTTGCTTTCGCTCGATCGACTGCAAGCCAACGTCGCCCGGATGGCGTCGCAAATGCGCTCCTTTCTGGATTTCGACGCCGGGGCAAATTCGGCCCTGCTGGTGAACAACTACGACTGGATGAGCCGCTTCAGCTACCTCGATTTTCTGCGCGACGTGGGCAAGAACTTTCCGGTCAACGTGATGCTGGCCAAGGACTCGGTCAAAAGCCGCCTGGAGCGCGCCGACTCCGGGCTGAGCTTCACCGAGTTCAGCTACATGCTGTTGCAGGCCTACGACTTCGTCTACCTCAACGAGCATCACGGTTGCGAACTGCAAGTCGGCGGCAGCGATCAGTGGGGCAACATCACCGCCGGCATCGATCTGGGGCGGCGGATGCGCGGCGTGCAGCTTTACGGAATGACCTGCCCGCTGTTGACCAAGAGCGACGGCGCCAAGATGGGCAAGACCGAGTCGGGCGCCTTGTGGCTCTCGCCCGAGCGGACCAGCCCGTTCGCCTTTTATCAATATTGGGTCAACGTGGAAGACGCCGACGCCGGCAAGTGCTTGCGCTATTTCACCGACCTGTCGCGCGAGGAGGTCGAGGCCCTCGATGCCGTCCGGCAACAGGATCCCGGCCGCCGCGAGAGCCAGCGGCGGTTGGCCGAAGAGATCACGCGGCTAGTCCACGGTCCGGCCGGCCTGGCCAAGGCGCAGCGGGCCACCGAGATATTATTCGGCGCCGAAATCGACAAGCTCTCCGACGAGGAACTGGGCGAAATCTTCGCCGACGTGCCCAGCCAGGAATTGCCGCGCAGCTCGCTCGACGGCGCCGGGTTGAACATCATCGAGGCCCTCGTCGCGGGCGGGTTGGCC
>DATNEC010000018.1:0-7625 GCA_035606815.1 Pirellulales bacterium | reverse complement strand
CGCCAACGATCCCGATGAGCACGATCCAATGGCGGCGCCGGTCGCTTATCGGGGCGTGGTCGTCGATTCCGACGGCAAGCCGGTTTCGGAGGTCGTGGTCACGAGCGCGGCGGCATGGCCGGGAGAGGACACGGTCCAGCGGCGCATCGTCGAGGCGCGCGCGCACACCGACCGCGAAGGATGCTTCGAACTCACCGTCGCGGGTTCGACCGAACACCCTCTGTCGCGGCAACTCTACTTCGAACACCCCGATTACGGGCTGGCCTGGGATGCCCGGACGAATCCGGACGCCGTGTATGATCGGCACGATGACGAGATTCGCATCGAGTTGCAGCCGGGCGTCGAGTTCGGCGGCACGGTCGTCGTGGACGAAGACGGCCAACCCATCGCCGGCGCCGTCGTCGATACCCAAGTGGACTATAGCGATTTGAACCGAAGAGAACGGAAACTTGCCACGACCTATTACGGAAGGGACGTTCTTACGGAGCGCTACGGTCGTTCGGCAGTCACCGACGCCGCGGGGCGGTTTCGGCTGCCGAAGCTGCCCCTCGGCGCGCGGCTCAGTTTCGCGGTCCGACATCCGCGATATGTCGCTTACGGGAGTGCGGGAGCGCCCGTCGCAAACTGGATCGCCGTCGAGGAAGGCAGCTTCAAGATCGAGTTGAAACCCGCCGTGACGATCCGAGGAAGTTTGCTCGCCGACGGAAAGCCGCTTGCGCAAGGGGGCGTGAGGGTGTTGGCGATCGATCGCAACCGCGGCGGACTGGCCGCCCGCGCGAATACCGACGACGAGGGCCGCTTCGAATTCACGGGTTTGGATGAAATTGAGCACGTCCTATACACGGATGCCTTCGCCGCGAATGGCACGGAGTTGATCGCCGAGCCGGTCGTCGTCGAACAGCATGCCGCCGGCCGTTCCGCCTCGGCGGAACTCGTTTGCACTGCCGGAGAGGTCGTCGTTGGAAAAGTCGCGGACGTAGACGATCGACCCGTGACAGCGTTCGCCGTATCGGTTCATGGGGTAGATGTCGCCGGCGCGAAAAACGCCGGAGTCGGATATCGCGTTACGACAGACGCAGAGGGGCGCTACCGCGTGCGCGTGGCCCCTGGAAATTACGGGGTGAGCGTCGTCGATTGGAGCAGCGGCAGCGCGCAAACAATCACGCACGCTCTGAAGGTCGTCGCCGGCGCACCGCCGGCGACCGTCGATTTTCGGGCCCGCGCGATACGGCAATTCGTGCGCCGGCTCATCGACGACGAGGGACGCGCAATCGCCGGAGTTTTCTATCTCGGTCGGAACCCGCGGCCGACGGACCAGGGCGGAAGCTTTTCGCTAGTTGCAAGACCCCCACGCATTCCTCCAGCCGCCCGTTTCCGCGCCTTGCCGGGTTTTCTCACTACGTTTTGCTGCGCCGTAAACCGCGACAAGACGCTTGCCCGCGTTTTAGCGTGGTCGGGCGCCGAGGCGGACCTTCCCGAAGAGATCATCGTCTCGCCGCCAGCAAAAATAGTTGGCCGCCTGGTCGGCGGCGACGCACGCAAACTTGCCGCCGAGGACTTTTCTGTGGGTTTGCGGGAGCCGGGGTCCAACTTCGCTGGCCAGCATTTGGTCCGCGACCTTTGGCAACTGACGCTACAAGAGGACGGCGCGTTCGAGCTCACCGTTCCGATCGGGCTCTCGCTCACACTGCAACTTGGGTTAACCGCCGGCGCCGATCCACCTCGCCGCCGGGGCGAGTTCAACCGCTGGCAACCCCTCGTCCAACTCGACGACCTAAAGCCGGGCGAAACTCGCGACGTGGGTGACGTGAAGCGTTGATCTGGCGGCATCGGCGACTCGGCGGCGTAAAAGCTTGCCGCCGGCTTTTGGCTGGCGCGTCGAAACGTCCGCCAATCGTGTCGCCGCGGCGCCGAGCGCAAGGCCGTCGCCCGCCGCTGTACTCGAATTCGAGCGCAGATTAAACTGGCTTGCGAAGGAGTCGATCGATGTCCGATGATTTTCGTTTCCCGTCGATTTCACGCCGCCGGTTTCTGGCCCAAGGCGCCGCCGGCGCCGTTGCGACTCTGACGGGGGCCCGCTTGGTTCGCGGAAACGACGCGGCGCCGCGCAGGCCGAAAGTCGCGATCGTGTTCACCGAGTTCACGTATCGCAGCCATGCGCACGTGATCGCCGAGAACTTCTTGCTCCCTTACCTGTTCAACGGCCAAGTCACCGATCCCGGCGTCGATGTCGTCAGCTTTTACGGCGACCAGTTTCCGCCCAACGACATGTCCCGCGATGTGGCGAAGGATTTCAAGGTTCCGATCTACCCGACGATCGCCGAGGCGTTGTGCCTGGGCGGCGGCAAGCTGGCCGTCGACGCCGTGCTGTTGATCGGCGAGCACGGCACTTATCCAGACAACGAGAAGGGACAGACCGAGTACCCGCGAAAGCGGTTCTTCGACGAAACGGTGGCGGTGTTCGAGCGCAGCGGCCGGGTGGCGCCGGTGTTCAACGACAAGCACCTTTCGTATCGCTGGGACTGGGCGAAGGAGATGGTCGACACGGCCCGCAAGCTGAAAATTCCGCTGATGGCCGGCAGCTCGGTTCCCTTGGCCCAGCGGCGGCCGCCGCTCGCGCTGCCCGAGGGCGCCAAGATCGTCGAGGCCGTTTCGATTCATGGCGGCGAACCGGAACGCTACGGCTTTCATGCGCTAGAAGTGCTGCAATCGTTCGTCGAATTTCGCGCTGGCGGCGAAACCGGAATTTCCAGCGTGCGTTTTCTGCAAGGCGAGTCGCTCTGGAAAGCGGCCGACGCCGGGCTGTGGAACGTGAAACTGGCCGAAGCGGCGATGGCCGCCGAACTCGGCCCCGGCCAGCCGCCGCTGAAGGAACTGGCGGCGAAGCTGGAGGACGAACCGCCGCACGGCATTTTGGTGAATTATCGAGACGGCCTGCGGGCCATCGCGCTGGGCCTGGGCCGCAACGGCAGCCGCTGGAACTTCGCCTGCCAGTTGGCCGGCGAGCCGCAGCCGCGCGTCACCAGGCTCTATAACGGCCCCTGGAACAACCGCAATCTATTCAAGGCCCTGTCGCACGCCATTCAAACTTTTTTCCGCGAGGGCCGGGCGCCGTATCCGGTCGAGCGGACGCTGCTGGTCACCGGCGCCGTCGACGCCGCGATGGACTCGCGCTTTCAGTCCGGCAAGTCGATCGCCACGCCGCAGCTTGAATTCGCCTATCGGCCGATCGACTTCGGCGCCCTGCGCGAGACGGGCGGCAGTTGGAAGATCATCACCGAGGAAACTCCCGAGCCCGCGGGCGTCGGGCAGCCTGAGATCTAAGGCGGGGTACAGGCGACAGGTTAGAGGCGACAGGGAAACTCATAGGCCCTTCGAGCGTCCCTGCCGCCGTCCTCCCGTTTTCATCCTTCCGCCCTCATCCTTCAATTACTGACGTCGTGCTGGTCGCGGGTGACCAGTCGGGCGAAGTCGCGGATCGTAATCGACGAGCTAAGGAAACGCACCGAGCCGTCTCCGAATACGACGTTTGCGCCAGGATCGTGAAAGCTATACGCTTCGCCCGTGCCTTGAGTGACATAGTAGGGATAGGGCTGCGGGGTCGAACCGACGTATTCGCCGCTCGTGCAACCGATGGCGCAGGGGCCGGGCAATTGGGCGCCGTCGTAAGATGAGCCATCGACGCTGAAATCGCTGGCCGGACGGCGCCAGCCGCCGCCAGATTCAACAACGGCCTGTGCAACAACCGCAATCTATGAAGAACCCTGTCGCACGCCCTGCAAACTTTTCTCCGCGAGGGCCGGACGCCTTATCCCGTCGAGCGGATGCTGCTCGTCACCGGCGCCCTCGACACCACGATGGACTCGCGCTTTCTATCCGGCAAGTCGATCGCCACGCCGCCGCTTGAATTCGCCTATCCGCCGATCGGCTTCGACGCCCTGCGCGAGACGGGCGCCAGTTGGAAGATCATTCTAGGTCATTCGAGGCGAACGGATAATACTTGGCGTTTGCCTGACTCGATTGTACAATCTCCCCACTGGGCGCTCGAAAGCGAGGCAACGGCTGTTTTAAGCGATTCGTTCCCCGAGCCGCCCGGGCGACCACGGAGTTCATGGGGCCATGACGAACCGCGCTGCATTGACGGCGATTCTTGGGATCGGCGTCATTGGACTCATCGCGTCGCTCCAAGCAGGTTGCTCGTCCAAGGCCGGCAAAACGCCGCCACAGGCCGGCGATCCGCCGGAGTTGAAGACTTTCGAGTCTTCGGCTCCCCACGATCTGCCCGAGGCGCTGGAACAGGCGACGAGCTCCGAACTGACGATCGAGGACCAAGAGGTTCTCCAGCGCGCCGGCCGGCAAGTCGCTCCGCTATGGCGCGACTCGCGGGCCCGTCCGTTGCCCGCCGATTCCGATCGGCTAACCGGCAAGTTCGCGCAAAACTACGCCGAGTGGATCGAGGCGCTTTATGTCGAATCGTTCCGGAAACATGGCAACCACGATCCGCGCTTCGAGGCGGAGGCGGCGCAACTCCTCAAGGATTGTTTGGCCTCGCCGCAGCGAGGGCCGCGCGCCGCGGAGAATTTGCAGCGCGGCAAGAAACTGTTCGCCTCGGGCTATCACGATCTGGCGCTGCGGTACCTGTGCGCCGCGAGCATCGAGATCGAGACTCCGGAACAGGCCTATGAAGTGATCGAAATTCTGTGGCCCGCACTCGAACGTTGGGACCAGTCCGACTATCCGCCAGCGATTCGTTATAAAATTCCCTTGCTGTATGCCGACGCCGAATCGAAAACAGGCCACGAGCCTTTTTGGCCCGACGGCGCATTGTTGCAAGGCATCGCCGATCTTGCCGAAACGATCGCCGCGCCACTCGATGACCGAGAGCGCCGCTTTCATCTGGCACGCATCAAAGGCGATCTGACGCGCTTTCTCGGCCAGCACGCCGACCGCCTTTTCGCCCGGCTCGCGGCGACGCCGGGCGTCGATCGTTGGGTGCAGCAGGTTCTGTTGGGGCGCAAACACATCGAACGCGCCTGGCAAGCGCGCGGCGTCGGCTATGCAGACACTGTAACCGAGGCCGGTTGGAAAGGGTTCGGCGACCACCTCACCAAGGCGCGGGCACTGCTGCTCGCCGCTTGGGAGCAGCATCCCGAATGTCCCGAGGCGGCGGCCGAATTGGTGACGGTCGCCATGGGGATCGGCGGCGTGGCCGACGAAAGCCCTCGGTTCTGGTTCGACCAGGCGGTGCGGGCGGAGTTCGATCACGAACCGGCTTACGACTCATACCGCTGGTCCTTGCGACCTCGCTGGGGGGGCAGCACGACGGCCATGCTAGCATTCGCCCGCGAATGCCTGGCCACGCAAAGATTCGACACCCGGGCGCCCTGGCAATTCCACCGAGCGTTGGTCAATGTCGCATCCGAACTCGAAGATCGAACCGATTTATACGCCGCGGCGGGAGTTTATGAAGAGTACGTCGGAATGTTGGACGGCTACCGCAAAGATGCAAAGAATGACCAAGTCCGGCGCCAGATTGATTCATGGCATGCCTGCATGGCATGTCTGGCCGGACGCAACGACGACGCCAAGCGACTCCTCGACAAACTAGGTTCAGGAATTGTTGTTCAATCGTTCACCGATTTCGAAACGACATTGTCGGAGATGAAGCTGCGACTGGCCGGACGAGGGCCTTCGGAACTCATGTCGCGGGCCTTCAATCCCGGCGTGACCCGGCTGGCGATTTCGGCCGATGGCCGGCGTCTCATGGCGCTTGGCCCAGCCACTGGGGCCACGTTATGGGAACTCCAAGATGAATGCCGCGAATTACCCTCGCCTAAGGGGGCTCCGGACGCCGTCATTATTCGCGACGCCGATTTGTCGGCCGATGGGCGCCGCCTGGCGCTGATTACGTTCGAGTCCCTAACCCAGACCGTTCCCGGGAGGCTTGAGTTGTGGGACGTCGAAACGAAAGCCGCAGTGCAGCGGTTCGAAGTTCATGAACAGTTTCCGGCATGCGTACGGTTGTCTCCGAACGGCCGCCTTCTGGTGACGGGGACTGTTCAAGGGCAAGTGCTGTTTTTCGACGCGACAACCGGGAGCAAAGCGGACGCATTCTCCAAAGCCGCCCACCAGGGAATCATTCCGTTCCTTGCGTTCTCGCCCGACGGCACGCGGCTGGCTTCGGAAGACCAAAACGGGGTGCTTAAAATCTGGGACTTGGCTTACGACGAGCAAGGCGACTTGCGATCGGTCGAAGAGGCGCATACGCTCGGCCCGTTTCCGTCTTTCGCGATTAGCTTCGCATTCTCACCGGATGGCAAGCAGTTTCTCGTGGGACATGCCGAAAGCGATTTATGGCAACTCGATCCGGCGGTAAAGCTGCGATCGGTCCCTGGCTCGGCCGTCGCCTTTGCGCCCGATGGAGCGACTTTCGCGACGGGCGGCGGCGCCCTCGGCGGTTCGGCGCGAGTCTGGGAAACTAGCAGCGGCAACGAACTTTGCCAACTGGTCGGCGGTCACAATTGTCCGATTTTCACGCTGATCTTCTCGCCGGACGGAAAAAAAATCGTAAGCGGCAGCCGCGACTTCGAACTGAACCAGAAGGGCTCCGTCCGCTGCTGGAATGCCGCCACGGGTGAAGCCGTCTCAGACTTCGGCGACGCCCAATGATCGTGCTCAACGTCAGATCAGACCCATATCGAACCGCGATAGCTTTCAATGGGCCCGCTTGAAGTCGATAGCTTTCAGTGGGCCCGCTTGAAGTATTGCACGTCGCGCTCGTGCTTCTCGGCCTTCGCTCGAGTGTCGAACGTGCCGAGGTTGCGGCGCCGGCCGGTGCGCGGATCGGTTTTGCGCGAATAGAGCCTGTACTCGCCTGACTTCAGTTTGCGGATCATGATTTCCTCCCTTTCGTATTGGCGCTCTTCTTCGGTTTTCCTCGATGCGCCTCGCGCTCTTTGCGTGCTTGCAAGAGATGCTTGGCCTTTTCCAGTTCCTCGCGGCGTTGGTGAGGCAAATCCTTTCCGGCGCGGTTGATGAAGAACTGGATCATGCGAATGCCGGAGCCGACCCCCTTGGGACTGACCTTTTTACTCCCCAGCGAGCGGGCGATCGTCTTGGCGTCCTTGGTAAAGACCCGCTCTGGCGGAAAAGTGGAGACGGTTTTGACCTTGTGGCTCCATTTCCTGCCTGTTTTGGCATGGCTCGATTTTTTGGTGCTCTTTTTGGCGCTCATCTGCAAGCCTCCTCGCGTAAAGCCTGGGCTCTTGAATCAACTATTTTCTCGCGGCCGCATCGGGAACGACCGCTTCTGCGACGGCTTCCTCGATCGAATTCGTTTGACGGACCGCGGAAAAGCAGGCATCGTGCGCTCGAGCGTCTTCCGGGGCCCCTTGCTCGATAAGATCGCCGCCGGCAAGCACGCGATCCCCGTCTAGCGAGGATCGGTGTAGCGCGCCGGCCGCCTTCTCTGCGGCCAGGTCGAGCGGGCCATGTTCAACGCGGTGCTGCGCGGCCGCGAGCCGAGCGGCGTCGGTCGTCGCCTCCTCGTCGCCGGCGGCGACCGAAGCGATGGCCGGGGAAACCGGGGAATCATGGCCGCCATAAAGGGCCGCCGCTTGGGCGAG
>DATNEC010000638.1:0-9599 GCA_035606815.1 Pirellulales bacterium | reverse complement strand
GGACAGTTTCCCAAGCTGGATGTCGAGGGTTCGAGTCCCTTCGCCCGCTCTGAAGTCACGAGGGGGCAAGACGGCGGCGGAGCTGGCCGGCAAGTTCCAGGTCTATCCGAGCCAGGTGGTGGCGTGGAAGAGACAGCTCTTGGAACAGGCGCCGGGAGCTGTTCGAAGACGGTCGGCGTAGAGACCAAGAGCAGTCATCAGCGAAGGCATTTCACCTAGGGCGCCGAGCGAGCTTGCTTTTCGCTCGCTACGCCCCTCATCGCCGGCGGCGGCTGGAGCCCGTCTTGGAACGCGACTCGGCCGTGCGCGGCGCCAAGGGGCGCGGCTCGGCGGGTTGCGGCTCGACCGTCCGCGGCTCCGCCGAGCGAATTTCGTCGCGGGTCGTGCCTTCGTAGGAGACGCCGGCCGCGTACAACTCCAGGCGCTCGCGCGCTTCTCGCTGAAATTCCTCGTCTCCGGGCAACAGCTTGATCGCCTTGGCTTGCCAACTGTAAGCCGACTGAAAGTCCCCGGCGGCGGCGTAGGCGGCGGCGAGGGTATCCAGGTAGATCGGCTGCTTCCAATTCGCCAGCTTGCAGGCTTGCGACGCCGCGGCGACCGCCTGCTGGCTGTCGCGCTGTTGGTCGTCGGGGCAGGTGGCCAAAATCCAGGCCCGATTGTTGTGGGCAGCGGCGTCGCGCGGGTTCAAGCGGACGGCCATCGTGTAATCGCGCAGCGCCTCGTCGTAGCGCCCTTGGTCTTGCAGCGCGATGCCGCGGAGATTGTATCCCCAACCGCGTTTCGGCTCGGCTTTGACGACCCGCGTGAAATACTCCACGGCTTCGTCAATCGCCACCACGTCGTTCAAATGCACCCAGCCCGACCGCGACTCAGAGCCGATCCGCAGCCATTCGCCCTGAGTTTCGAGAACCAGCGACGTGGCCCCCAGGTCGGACATTTTGCCGACCAGGCGCTTGCCCGCCTTGAGCATCACGCCCGGCCGACGCTCGAGCACTTTGACGCCGATCCAGTCTTCTTCTTGGGCGATCGATGGCCGATCGAAGGCCATCGAACCTAACAGCGCAACAACGAAGATCAAGCATCGGCGCCACATGACGTTGTCCCCTCCTTGGGAAGCAGGCCCCCTGAGTGTCGCGATCCTTCGTGGACCGAGGGCGCCTATTATGTCGAATCTCGCCAGATTTAAGAACAGGAGTTTTCTCGCTTTTCGCTGCCGCATTTTTCACTGCCGCGGGCGGGCGAAAACTTTTGCTCGATGTAGTCGAGCGCGGCATAGGCCGCCGCCGTCAGTACGCTGGTCGCCAGCCCGGTCCAAAATACCATGGCCATGGCGAACAGCATCTCGAACTGCCGCGTGCCGAACAACGGGGCCTCGACCAGAATCACCACCGCTCCGCTGATGCCCGCCAGGGCGCAGGTCGCCATGCCGGCGATGAACAGGCAAAACAGCCCGCCCTTCATGAAATCGCGCATCCGGCTCCCTCGTTTTGGCGGGGATTATAGACACGCGCCGTCGAACGATACAACGCGACTCGCCGCAAATCTCCCAAAACGGCGCGAGCGTTGCACGTTCCATTCGACAGCCCCTTGCATGATGGAGATCCCTTACAAGAATTTCGGATGGAGGAACGGACCATGTTCAAGACTTCTTGGCTCGTTAATTTGGGCGCCGCCTGGTTGCTCCTGGCGTCGGCGGCGATGGCACAGCAGAGGGCCAGTCATCGCAGCGTCGCCGAAGACGCCGCCTATGACCGGGGATACGAGGCCGGCTATGCCGCGGCAATGAAGGTCTTTCGCCGCCGGCCGACAACTCGCGGGGCCGACCGTCCCGGATATGTCAGCGAGTATACGCCCTACAGTCCCTATGCCGCCCAGAACCGCCCGCAGACTTCAATATCGCCCGCGGTATCGGCGCACCGAGCGAGAACTGACATTCGCGGACGCAACGAACTGGACGGTTATCTTGATTACCCAGCCGACGCTGATTACCACCATCGGCGGGCCGAGGACGTGGCGCCGCGCGGGCGCATTTATGATCCGGGCGATTTCCGCGATGAGCAGGGAGGGATCTACGGCAATCGCGGCGTGCTGATGTGGACCGACCGCTACGATGCCGGCGATTATGCCAATAAATTTTGGAATACGCATCGTGATAACGTTTATGCGGGCCAGCGCGTCTGGAACACGAACAACGGCGATCAATGAATATGTCAATTTAGCGCTAATGCGCAAAGATTGGGCTTCAGGGAGTTTGGATCAAGGCCGTGCGGTTCGGCGCCGATGCAATCCAGGGTGAATATTGAAGTCGAGTGCTCAAGAGCCGCGGGGTGGTGGTTATTCCATGGACGTTGCAAGTTCGCTCGGGCTGCTGTTGGCGGCCGTGTTCATGGTCGTTTCAGTGCTGATGGGGGGTGGCTCTTTCGGGGCCTTTGTCGATTACCCATCGATTCTCGTGACCGTTGGCGGCTCGCTGGCCACGGTGATGATCTGCTTTCCGATCCGAAACTTCGTGCAATCGGTAATCGTGGCCAAGTCGGTATTTTCGAATCAGCCGGCCTCGACACCCGAGTTAGTCGATCAATTAGTGAAGCTGGCCCAAGTCAGCCGGCAGGAGGGACTGCTAGCCTTGGAGGCCAAGACCCAAGACATCGAAAACCCGTTCCTGGTGATGGGCGTGCAAATGACGGCCGACGGGACGCGGCCCGACGTGCTCGAACATGTTCTGCGCGCCGAAATGGATGCGGTAAACGCTCGACACAAAGAGGGCAAGGCGTTTTTCGACCAGTGGGGCAAACTGGCGCCGGCGTTCGGGATGATCGGCACCTTGCTTGGCTTGATTCTGATGCTGGGCAATCTCAGCGATCCCGACGCCCTGGGGCCCGGCATGGCCGTGGCCTTGATCACGACGTTGTATGGGGCGGTCTTGTCGAACGTGGTCTGCCTGCCCTTCGCCGAGAAGCTGAATTACGTCAACAAGCAAGAGTTGCAGGCGATGGAAATCATCGTCCGCGGCATTCTGGCGATCCAGGCCGGCGACAGTCCGCGGATCGTCGAACAAAAGCTAAACACGTTCATTCCGCCCAAGCAGCGCGCGGGCAGCCACGAAAAGGCGGCTTGAGCCGATGGCGATCGAAGAAGAACCGCCGGCGGGCATTCCGGAATGGGTCGTCACGTTCGGCGACATGATGTCGCTGCTGCTGACGTTCTTCATCCTGCTGTTTTCGATGAGCGAGGTCCGCTCGAACGAAAAGATCCAGGAACTGATGGGCGCTATGCAGCGCACGTTCGGCCGCCATCCCTCGCCGGTCTCGCCTGTGCCGGTGGGCATCATCGCCTCCAGTCCGCAAGACGCGCCGGCTGCCCCGGAAGGCAAGGAAAAGAAACGCTCGCGCTCGCGGACGGGCCAAGACAAATCGAAGGTTCCCGCGGGCGACGATCCCCTCTCGCAAACCGTGCGGCAAGGCGCGTATGCCGTGATCGGTCGCTCGGTCTTGTTCTCCGAGAGTTCGGCCCATCTGACCGACTCCGCGCTCGTCGAACTGCAAGAGGCGGCGGTGCAGCTCAAGGGCAAGCCGAACAAGATCGCCGTTCGCGGTCACACCTCGCGAAAGCCGTTGCCCTACGGCTCGCGCTACCACAACGACTGGGAACTGGCTTTCGCCCGCTGCAGCAAAGCGGCCGATTACCTGGTCTCGCTCGGGGTCGAACGCGAGCGAATCGAACTCGACGTCGTCGGTTCCAGCGAGCCTGCCTATCGCGGCGCCGACCAAGTGCTGTTGCGGGAGAATTCCCGCGTCGAGATCTTCCTGCTCGATCGCTTCGTCGAGCAATTCGGCCGGCGACAGGTCGAAACGAACGATTCACCGGAAGAATAGACAGAACCACTCGCCCCGAAGGGCGCGCAGACCGAACGAAGCGAATTCCGCTAGCCACCGGCGGGGATAATATGGGGTATTTGCCAGTGGTGGGCTCGATTGGGATCGGATCGAGCACGCGAATCTTCGTTCGTCCGGTCTGCGCGTCCTTCGCCGGCTCTCTGCTATAAGAAGCGAAAGGCCGGCGGAAAACCGGGCGCGATTTTTCGGTTTTTATTGCGGCCGATCCAAAGACTCCCGCAGAGAGAGGGCTTCGGGCAGTTGGGGATTGAACTGCAAAGCCCGCTGAAGGCTTGTCCGGGCGGCTTCTCGGTCGCCTTGGCCGGCCTCCGCCGACGCCAGGCCATAGTGCGCGGCGGCGGGGTCGCCTCCGTGGTCCAAGGCGTTTTGGAAGTCGTCGGCGGCTTCCGACCAGCGCCGCTCGTCGAGGTTCAGCCGTCCGCGATCGAGAACCGCCTGGGTCAGCGTCGCGTCGAGCGACAAGGCGCGGTCGAAATCGTTCCGCGCCCGGTCGGGCCGGCCGAGCCGAGTCCAAGCTTGGCCGCGGTTGTAAAAACACCAAGCGCTGGCCGGCGCCAAAGAGACGCAGGCGGTGAAGGCCGCGGCAGCGTCTTCCCAACGCCCGAGTTGATAGGCGCAACGGCCGTAGCAGAAGTTCACCCACAGCGTTTGCGGTTCGTGCCGCAGCGCTTGCTCGAAATAGGCGTTGGCCTCTTGCAACCGGCCCGCCTCCCAAAGGGCGTGTCCCGCGGCGGCGTATTCCCAGGCACTCGTCGGGGGCGCCGCGGCGGCCTCTTCTTCGGCCTGCTTGGCCAGTGCTTCCATCTTCAGCGCAACGGCGTGGTTCCGCCGGGCATGCCACAGCACGCCGCTTTCGCCCGTCAGCGTTTCGGCCTGGGTAAGAATCTCGAGCGCGCGCCGGTGCGCGGCGGGCTTGTCCTTCTCGTCCGCCAGCCGCACGCGAAGCCCGGTCCACAAAATCGCCAGATCCAAGACGTCCATCCGGCGGCGTCGCATCAATTCCCAAGGCGTCGGGGCCGTAATCCGCTCGACGAACCATCGCCGCAGGTTCCAGAAACGGCGAGCTTGCGATTCAAGCTGCCGCAGTTCTTCGACTTTCAAGCCGTCTGAGCTGCACAGCACGCGGGTGCGGTCGATGAATTGGTGCAATTCCTGGGCGGCTTGGGCCCGCTCGGCCATCCGCAGTTCGGCTTCGAGTTGTTGACTCAACTCGCTGCTGCGATACATGGGTTCGGTCAGGCCCAGCCCTTGCCGCAGGGTGCTTGTGGCCTCGGCGTAGCGATGCTCGGCGATCAGGCTCCGGCCTTCTTCCAAGGCGATTTCAGCCTGGCCGAATTGCTTGCGAACCTGGACGGCCACCAACAGCCCGGCGCCGCAGGCGGCGATGCCGAGCAGCAGCACCAGCAGCGCGTGGGGCCGCCGCCGGCGCCATTTGTTCCAGCGCTCCGCCAGGCTGCGGTTCTTGACGGCCGCCAGCGGCAGATGATTCAAATGGCGCCGCAAGTCGGCCGCCAGCAGGGCCGCGTCGGCATAGCGGTCCTCGGGCGCCGCGGATAGGCACTTGGCGATCAAGTCCGCCAGCCCCGCGCTGACCAGCGGGTTCGATTGGCGCAGCCAATCGCTCGCCCCAGCGCCGACGGGCGGCAAGGCGCCCGCCAGAGCTTCGCTCAGCACTCGCCCTAGAGCATAAATATCGGCGCGGCGATCGACCGCCGCCGAAATGGGCATGTCGCGGCGGACGGCGTCCAGCGCGGCTTCTTGCTCGGGGGGCATGTAGCCGGGCGTGCCGCCCAGCCAGTCGGGCGCCGCGAGGCCCTCGGCCACGGGTTCGCGGGCCAGATGAAAGTCCAGCAACATCGGCTGGCCGTCACCCGCCCACAGCACGTTCGACGGCTTCAAGTCCAAATGCACAAGACCGCGCTCGTGGGCTTCGTGCAACCCGTCGGCCAGGCAGGCGCCCATCCAGCAGATCGCTTGTTCGTAGGTCGCGGTCTCAAGAAAGTGCAGCGCCGCCGAAGCGTTTTGACGTGGACCCTCGGCGGCCGACGGCGGCAGATCCGCGGGAACCTTTTGGATAGCGGCCAAGATGCCCGCCGTTTTGCGCTGCGCCGGCGCAACTGCTTCCAGCGTCTGCAACACGCGGGACAATGTCGCCCCGCCGAAGTACGGCAGGCAAATGCCGCGCAGCGCGCGCTCCGGAAAGTCGGTGACCGAGTACAGCGGAACGATGTGCGTGTGCTGCAATCTCGCCAAGCACAAGTGCTCGTTGCCGCGCGGCGGCGCCAACTTCAACACGATCGAGCGGTGGGCCAACGACGGTTGAGTCGCCAAAAAGACCCGGCCGTGCGCACCGCGACCGAGTTCCGCCAAGAACAAAAAATCCCCCAGCGTCTCGCCAACTGTCGGAAAGCTCGGTTCGGCGGAGTTGTCTTCGAGCAGCCGGTCGCAATCCCAAAGCATTTCAAGCTGCGACCGCAATTGCGGAAAGCGGGCCGCAATCTGCTCCTCGGAAACGGTCTCGCCCGACTGCCGGCGCTGGCAAATCTCCTCATACAGCAGCTCGACCACCGCCGCAGGCTGGTCGTTCAGTTCGGGGTGGCGATGCAGGTATTCTTCGACCGCCGGTCGCTCTCCGCGGCGCCATCGCTCCTCGAACTCTTGGATAAAGCGATCCAGTGGACCGTTAGGGTCGGCGGCGCTGCGGGCGCCGGCACTCGCGGCCGACCACGAGGCGGGCGGCGCGGGACGCATGATCGTCGAGGAATAAGCATTCGACATGCGAACAGGCCCTATGCATCAAGGTCCGTTGCGAGACGGGGGCCGCCGGGGCGTTCCGATTCGGACAGCGTCGCAAGTTGGCTGGCCACCTTGCGCACGATGCGCCGCACGCTGTCGACGTGCATGCCGGTGCGGCGGGCGATCTCGCCCAGCCGCAGCCCTTGACGCTTGAGCCGCAGCAATTCGTGGTGCTCCGGCGGGCAGACGGCCAGCATGCGGCGCCAGACGTCATCGGCCTGGCTTAGCTCGCTCGGCCGAGGCAGTCGCGAGGGGGGCATGCCTTCCTGAGCGCTGTCGATCAACGGCCGCTCGACCGCCAGGCCGGCCCGCTGCTTGCGCGCCCGATCGATCAGCCGGTTGCGGGCCGCCTTGATTAAGAAGCCTCGCAATTGCAGGGCATTCTCGAACTGCCAGGCCGCGGCACGGAACCGGGGCAGCAGGTCGGCCCAAACCGATTGCACGACGTCGATCGAATCGAACTTTCTGCGCAGGTGCGGCTGCATTTGCTTTCGCACCACCAACCGCAGATACGGCTCGTACGTCTTGAACACCTGTTCGGCCGCCGCCGCATCGCCCGCCGAAATTTTCGCGACCAGCGCTTCAAGCGACTCGGAGATCATGCTGCGTTCTCGAACCGAAGTGCCGAACGGGCCGCAGCGATGCAGCCGCACTTAAGCCTAATCCCGCGGCGGCAAACACGCAACAGAGTCGCGAGCCGCCCCGCCGCCCCATGACGGGCCCTCGCCGGCCGCCTGGCGATCAAATCCTTGCGATTTCCCGCGGACGAGCATCGCGGAGTCATGAGGCGGCGGTTCGCCAGCTCGCTTGGCGACCGAGTTTCCACCGGGGAGCGTCGGGGCTACTATCTCGCAACGAATCACGCTCGCGTGTGCTGAGTTCGCATCCACCTCGAGATGCGTTCCAGTATGACGATCTGCTCTGCATCCCCCTCGATGGGTGAGACGATGAGAAAGATCACGTTGACCAGCCGACGATCGAAGCTATCGAAGTCGACGCCGCGACTTGACATGGCCGTCGCGCTGATAGTTCGCTTGACGGAGCGGTGCCGCGCGTGAGGGATTGCGAACCCGCGACCGATGCCCCCGGATCCCAGCTTCGCGCTTTCTAGGACCGCATCGACGATTTCTTCGACGCTTTCACGCCGGATCATGCCAACGACCGATAAATGCTCGACGATTTCGCGGATCGCTTCGCTTTTATTCGCCGCCCGCAGATCGGGCAGGATCGCATCGAGGAGCAACGGCGACGTTGCGTCGCCGATGACTGTTTCGGCGAACCACAGCAAACTGCCGCAATGCGGGCAGGGCGCATCGCCGGGCGGGATCGAAGGTTCGATGCGAAGATAATGTCCACAAACGGGACAGCGGTTGGGAGAGCCTTCAGGGGTGCGCGAGGAAATCATCATCGGCGGTCTTTCAACTTTTCGCGCCGCGTCTTTCTGTCGCGACGGAACGCCGGCGGGGCCGTGCAGATAACCCCGATCAACCACCCTGCGCGGCTTGCCGCACTGCATCCATCAGATTGTTCTGTTCCTCGATCCGCAGCATGCGAACGTCCCTGATGGACGGAGCGAACCAAGCATACGTCCGCGTTACTTCCATGATCGCGAGCACGCAGGTCACCGCATCGACCTTCTGAGGATCGCCGAAATAGACGCTGCCTTGCTTCCACTCGAAGCCGTGTTTGATCAGCACCTTCTTGATGTCGGCATAGGCATTATTGTAAGAGTCGCTGCCGTACGACTTTTTAAGCGTGTCGGTATCCATGTCGAAGGCGATCGCATACATCGTGCGTTTTCCTCTCGGCATGGGTCGCGCCGGCGCTCTCTCGGAATCCGACGAAAACAACTCCGGAGTTCTCGGTTCAGCTAAAACCAGGGGCGTCATCTGCGTTTCTCCACGGTTTGCGACACTATTCTTTATATACTCCGCGGATCGGCTACTTGCAATTCTGGCCGTAATCGCGGGCGGCTTTAGCTAGTTGCCCTTACGGCGCAACTGGTCATTGCCCGACTCTGGCCGCCCGCGGGGCGAACCACGGATAAATCGCCGGCACGACTAGCGCCGTGAGCAGGGTCGAGGTGACCAATCCGCCAATCACGACCGTCGCCAGCGGGCGCTGAATTTCGGACCCGGCCGTGGTCGAAAGGGCCATCGGCAAGAAACCGAAGCTTGCCACGAGCGCCGTCATCAACACCGGCCGTAGCCGCACCAGCGCCGTCTCGCGGGCCGCCTCGTGAGGATCGACGCCTTCGGCGCGCAACTGTTCGGCCGCGCTGACCCACACGAGGCCGTTGAGGACCGCCACCCCGAACAGGGCGATGAACCCGACGCCAGCCGAGATGCTGAACGGCATCTCGCGCAGGGCCAAGGCGTAGATGCCGCCCGAGGCGGCCATCGGCACGGCCAAAAAAATCAAGAGCGCCAGCCGCGCCGAGCGGAACGTGCTGTACAGCAACAAAAAGATCATCAGCAGCACTACCGGGGTAATGATCGAAAGCCGCAGGCTGGCGGTTTGCAGGTTCTCGAAATCGCCGCCCCAGCGGATCGTATACCCGGCGGGCAACACGATGTTTTCCTTGATCGCGCGCTGGGCCTCGTAGACGAAGCCGGCCACGTCGCGATTGCGGACGTTGACCGAAACGTAGGTCCGGCGCCGCGTGGCTTCGTGGTCGACGCCCGGCGGCGTTTCCTCCAAAATCACGTCGGCCAGTTCGCCTAGCGGAATCTGGCGCCCGCCAACCTCGCCGACCGGAATCTGCTCAAGCAATTCGGCGTTTTCGCGCCACGCTTTCGGATAGCGCACGATGATCGGAAACCGCGCTCGTCCCTCCAGCACCTGGCCGACCTGGTTGCCGCCGACCGTGGCCACCGCGTTCATGACTTCGGCCGAATCGACGCCGTA
>DATNEC010000631.1:0-6628 GCA_035606815.1 Pirellulales bacterium | reverse complement strand
TGGTACGTTCGGGAGCGTGGTTCCGCTACGGAGAGTTGCAGTTGGGACAAGGCCGCGAAAAGACCAAGAGTTATCTCGAAGAGAACCCGGCCTTGTTGGAAGAGTTGCGAACCAAGATTTTGGCGGCGGGTAACCCTGTTGCCGCGGCATCGGCCGCGGGCGATGACGAAGGCGGGGGGGCGACGGAAGAGTAAACCGGAAAGTGCGTGTCCTGCTCGGCGAAGGATGCGGCGACTTTCCCCTTGACCGGCGAGAGCGCGTATCCATGAGCCATGATGGTGTTCGACCCGGAAACTGTAGGGTGGGCGCTGCCCGCGTTGGCGACGGCTTGTGGCGGGCGTCGCCCGCCCTAATGGCTCGAGTGAGGGCGCAATGGTGGACATTGCCCACCCTACTGGCCGGCGTATTTCTCGTCGGACCGCTGCGGGCCGAGCCGGGCGCCAAAACGCAGGGCGAACGGTCGTCTCAAGCCGCCGAGGACGAGCAGGCCGAGGCCGATCTGCAATTCGTGTCGGCGATGGAGCGCGTGCTGGGCCGGGCGATTGCGCTCGCGGAAAAGTCGGTCGTCAGCATTGCGAGAAAGAACCGATCGTCGGAATACTCGCAGCGCGATTCGCAGCCCGATCTGCTGCGGCCGTTTTCGCGCCATGCGGGCCTGCTGCCTACCGATCCGCGCGATCCCGATTTCGTGCCGAACGAGTTCGCCACGGGCGTTGTCATCGACGCCAGCGGCTTGGTGTTGACGAATTCGCATGTCGTCGATGTGAACAGCGACCATTTCGTAACGACCGTCGATCGCAAGGTCTTCGAGATGAAGATCAAGGCCGCCGATCCACGCAGCGACCTGGCGGTGCTCGAGTTGAAGCAGCCTCGGCAGCGCGGCGAAAACGATTTCGCGCCAATCGCATTCGGGGACGGCTCGAAATTGAAGAAAGGGCAGATCGTCGTCGCTTTGGGGAATCCTTATGCCATCGCCCGAGACGGCCAGGTCAGCGGCAGTTGGGGCATCATTTCCAATCTCTCCCGCAAGGCAGGTTCGCCCCCGCCGCGCGACCAGGACGGGGTGGTCAGCGACAACACCAAGATGCTGCATCATTTTGGCACGTTGATTCAGACCGACGCAAAGCTGAACCTGGGCACCAGCGGCGGCGCGCTGCTCAATCTGCGGGGCGAAATGATCGGCTTGACCACCTCTCTCGCCGCGGCGGCGGGCTACGAGCAACCGGCCGGCTATGCGATTCCGGTCGATGAAACGTTCCGCCGCGTCGTCGAAACCCTGAAGAAAGGCGAAGAAGTCGAATACGGCTTGCTCGGGATCAGGCCCTTGTCGCTCGACCAAAACGAAGTTTTGAAGGGCCTGCACGGCTCGAAAGTCGAGATGGTCCAGCGCGGCGACCCCGCGGCGCGCTACGGCATCGAGATCGGCGACATCGTCACCCACGTCGACGGGGAGCCGATTTACGACGCGGACGGGCTGCGGCTGCACGTGGGCAAGCTGCCGCCTTCGGCGACCACCACGTTGACCATTTTGCGCGGCGGTCAGACACTGCAAAAGCGGGTCGTGCTGAGCAAATATCCTTTGGGCCTGCCGCAAGTCGTCACCAACCGGCCGCCGGCTTGGCGAGGCTTGCACGTCGATTTTTCGACCGTGACGCGAGCGACGCACCTGGAAATTATCGATTTTTCGGATCCGCTCGGCGCCGACGGCGCCTGCGTATCGGCCCGTGAAGTCGATACCGAAAGCCCGGCGTGGCAAGCCGGGCTGCGGCCGGGCACGCGCATCAGCCACGTCGGGCCGACGCCGGTGGAAACTCCTGACGACTTCCGACGCGCCGTGGCCGACAGGACCGGGCCGGTGCGGCTGCGGATCATCGGCGCCGGCGGCGAAGTGAAAGTCGTCAACGTCGCTCCGCAGTAGCTCCGCTTGCCGTGCGCGGCATGGGCGTCTCGGCCGTGGGCCGGTTCCAACGGGCGATTGCGCCAGTGCCACTGGGGCAGGCTCGCTTGCGCCGGCTCGGCTAGTCGCCAACGGGGCCGCCCGTTATCATCAGCGGTTTAATCGGGCCTAAGCGGCCCTTGTTTTGTTCCCCAAGCTTTCCGCAAGAGCCATGAAAACGGACGAACTCCGCGAAAAATATCTCGCTTTTTTCGAGTCCAAAGGTTGCGTGCGCCGCCCTAGCGACGTGCTCGTACCGCGTTGGGATCCTTCGGTGCTGTTCACGCCGGCCGGCATGAACCAGTTCAAAGACCACTTCCTGGGCAAGTGCAAGCTCGACTTCACCCGCGCCACGACCTGTCAGAAATGCCTGCGCACCGGCGACATCGACAACGTCGGCCGCACGGCCTATCACCATACGTTCTTTGAGATGCTGGGCAATTTCAGCTTCGGCGATTACTTCAAGCGAGAGGCGATCCATTGGGGCTGGGAGTTTCTGACGAGCAAGAAATGGCTGGGGCTGCCCGCCGAACGACTGACCGTGTCGGTCTACCACGACGACGACGAGGCGGCCGCGATTTGGGCCGACGAGATCAAGCTCCCGCCGGAACGCATCGAGCGGATGGGCGAGAACGACAACTTCTGGCCGGCCGGTGCGCCGAGCCAAGGCCCCGACGGCGTTTGCGGGCCGTGCAGCGAGATTTTCTTTCATCCGGCGAGCGGCGGCTCCGTCGAAATCTGGAACCTGGTCTTCACGCAGTTCAATCGCGTCGGCGATCCGCCGAACAACCTGCGCCCGCTGCCGAGCAAGAATATCGACACCGGCATGGGCCTGGAGCGCACGGCCGCGGTGCTGCAAGGGGTCGATAGCAATTTCCACATCGATATCCTGCGGCCGATCGTCGAGGCCGCAGCCCAGACGGCCAAGATCAAATACGATCCGGCCAGCGACAACGGCCGCCGGCTGCGGCGGATCACCGACCACGTGCGGGCCTGCACGTTCGCCATCCACGAGGAAGTCTATCCGGGGCCGAAGCGCGAGAAGTATGTCATCAAGCGGCTGCTGCGGCGGGCCGTGCTCGACGGCCGCCAGATGGGCCTCCGCCAGCCGTTCTTGCATCTGCTGGTTCCGGCCGTGGCCGCGGCCATGAAGCAGCCGTATCCCGAATTGGGCCAGACGATCGAGCGCGTCAGCCAGGTGATTCGAAAAGAGGAAGACAACTTTTTCTCGACGATCGACGGCGGGTTGGAACGCATCGAAAAGATCTTTCATGCGATGCAGCGCGAGGGGCGCATGATGGTCGCCGGCGCCGAGGCCGCCGACATGTACACCACGCACGGCTTCCCGCCGGAACTGTTCGAAACGATGGCGGCCGAGCACAACTTCACTTTCGATTGGGACGGTTACCGCGCGGCGATGGCCGAGCACGGCGAAGTTTCGGGCCTCGATCGCAAGCTGGAACTGTTCAAGTCGGGACCGCTCGACGGCTTGAAGAAGGCCATGCACGGCAGCGAGTTCGTCGGGTACGAGACGACGACCGCCCAGGCCAAGGTCGTGGGCCTGATCGCCCACGACCGGCTTTGCGACCAGGTCGACGAGGTGAACCACGAGGAGCCGATCGTCGTCGTGCTCGATAAAACGCCCTTTTACGGCGAGAGCGGCGGGCAGGTCGGCGACAGCGGCGAACTCGTCGGCGACGGCTTCCGCTTCGAGGTGATCGACGCCCAGAAGGAAGGCGGCTTCATCCTGCACCGCGGCCACTTGCGGCAAGGCGTCATCAAGCAAGGCGTCGCGGTCACGGCCAAAGTCGACGTCGAGCGGCGGCAGGGCATCCGCCGCGCCCACTCGGCCACGCACATTCTGCACTACGCCTTGCAG
This sequence comes from Pirellulales bacterium, assembly GCA_035606815.1. Classification (GTDB taxonomy): domain Bacteria; phylum Planctomycetota; class Planctomycetia; order Pirellulales; family JAICIG01; genus JAICIG01. Next base: position 2,813 of record DATNEC010000631.1, on the reverse strand, counting down.
AAGCACCTGGGCCGCCATGCGCAGCAACAAGGCTCGAAGGTCGATCGCGACTGGCTGCGGTTCGACTTCACCAACCCGCACTCCGTTTCGCGAGAGGAACTGGCCAAGATCGAAGACGAAGTGAATGCCCGCGTCGCGGCGGCCGAGCCGGTGCGCTGGACCTCGCTGCCGATCGCCGAGGCGCGCAAGGCGGGCGCCATGATGCTGTTCGGCGAGAAGTATCCCGACGTGGTGCGAATGGTGTCGATGGGCGACTTCAGCAAGGAGCTGTGCGGCGGCACGCATTTGGACAGCACCGGGCAGGTGGGCCTGTTCAAAATCATCGGCGAGGAGAGCGTGGCGGCCGGCACGCGGCGCGTGGTCGCCGTGACCGGCGCCGAAGCGCTCGATCGCATCCGCCGCAACGAGTCGGCCCTGGCCGAAATCGCCGGCGCGCTTCGCGTGCCTCCGGAAGAGGCGCCGCAGCGGGTCGCGGCGCTCGTCAAGGAAAACCGCGAGCTGAAAAAACGGGCGTCGGCGGGCGGACCGGCGAGCGGCGTTTCGGCCGACGAGTTGCTTTCGCACGCGATCGACGTCAGCGGCGCGAAGCTGGTCGTAGCGGAAGTTCCCGGCGGCACGCCGGATGGAATTCGCCAATTGATCGACCAATTGCGGCGCAAGGCCGGTTCGGCGGCGGTGCTCTTGGCCAGCCGCGGCGAAGACAAGGTGGTGCTGGCGGCAGGCATCACTCGCGATCTCGAAGGCAAGGGATTGAACGCCGGCGAGTGGATTCGCGCCGCGGCGAAGGCCGTCGGCGGCAGCGGCGGCGGCCGGGCCGACATGGCCCAGGCCGGGGGCAAGCATCCCGAAAAGCTGCCCGCCGCTCTCGACGCCGCCCGCGCCGGCATGCAGCAGGCGATCTCCGAGCGGCAATAGTGAATTGAAGGGGGGAACGCCAATCCGCACTAATCTTCGCTTATGAGCGGCGACGTGGCCAACAGACATGCCCAAAAAGTGGATTAGTGGTAATCAGCGAAGATTAGCGTTCCGATCCGCCCGTATCGAAGAAGATGGTCATTGGGCCGTTTGTCCCCATTGATTTGGCCTTTGCGCCGGACGGCGAATTTGGTCCAATTCGCGGCCATTTTTGCAGGGGAATTCCTCGGCCCTCTTCGAGCTTTTGCCGGAAGGAGTCTGCGATGCGAACTGCTCTGGTCCGATCGGCGTTGTTGTTGGCGACGTTGCAGGGCGCGTCGGTCCTCCGCGCAGAGGACGGGCCCGATGCGCAGCAGCCCTCCGCGTCTGTGATTGTCGGTGGCGTTACACCTCGAATCATCATTGCCGACGAGGACGAGGAATTGCTCGGGGCGCCGAGCGACTCGACGCTCAAGGCGGACGACGAACCCAAGGCGAAGCCGGGGGCAAGCACGGCGTTCGTCGTGTGCTGCAAGCTGAATCAGCCGCACGAGGAAAGCCGGCTCTTCGTGGCCGCCGTTCCTGCGGGCAAGCCAACGCAAATACCAGTTCGCTTTCGGTCCAAGTCCGCCCAAGGCGACGCCGTTCGAGAAGCCGATCAGATCGTAGTCAACGTGCCGGGCACAAACGGCGCGGAATCTGTCGCCGTTGGGCATCGAATTCAACTCAAGGTCGATTTGGCGAAGCCCCAACGCGTTCGTCTCGACGCTGCCGTCGAATACCGCGGCGCGCCGCGCGTCGGCGAAAATGAACTCAGCGTCAGCGGACAGAACGCCCGCTTTGTCGGCGAATTGGCCCTTGGCAAACCTGCCTTGGTCGTGCTTGAAACGGACGATCGCGGCGAGCCAAAGCACTGGGTCGAGTTCGTGGTCCGCTTCGCCGACGAGCAAGCGGACGCGGAGTCCCAAGAATCGGGCCGGATCTATTCCGTGGTCTACAGCGTGGCCGGCCTGGTCGGCGTGGCCAAGAAACCCGCGCACGGCAAACGGCCGGAACTCGATTTCGCCCCTTTGATCGAGAAGATCGAAGCCAAGGTCGCCCCTAAAAGCTGGGCGGCCGCCGGCGGGGAAGGCAAGCTTCAGACCTTCGCCCGCAACACCAGCCTGGTGGTGAGCCAAACCTCGGCGGTCCACGAAGAGCTGAGCAAATTTTTGGAAAGGCTGCGTGACGATGAAGAAGCCGCCCAGCAAGCGCTCTTCGAGCGGCGGTAGGCAGCCACAGGCCGCGCGCTGTCGGTCCCTCAGGACTTTCGCTCCATCATTATCGAGCGCTATGGTCCCCCGCGGGACGCCTATCCTCATAACCTCTGGGGTGCGTCGAATGCCAGCGCCAGGCCGTTTCGACGATTTCTTGCAGATCGAGATAATGCGGCTGCCAGCCTAGTACCGCTTGCGCCTTGCGCGAATCGGCGACCAATTCCGGCGGATCGCCCGCGCGCCGGGGACCGATTTCGACCGCAATCGCCCGGCCGCTTACGCGGCGGCAGGCATCGACCACCTCGCGCACACTGTGGCCGCGGCCGGTCCCTAAATTGAGCCGCAGTCCCCGGCCCTCTTCCAACTGTTCGAGCGCCTTGAGATGCGCGGCGGCGAGATCGTTGACGTGAATGTAGTCGCGGATGCACGTTCCGTCGGGCGTGGGGTAGTCGTCGCCGAGGATCGTGATTCGATCGCGCTGCCCGAGCGCCGCCTGCAAGACGATCGGAATCAAGTGCGATTCGGGCGTGTGGTCTTCGCCCAGATCCCCCTCGGGGCTGGCGCCGGCGGCGTTGAAGTAGCGCAGCGCCGCGTAGGCGAACCCGTAGGCCCGTGCGTAGTCGGCCAGCGCGCGCTCGATGACCAGCTTGGCGAACCCGTAGG
>DATNEC010000626.1:0-28502 GCA_035606815.1 Pirellulales bacterium | reverse complement strand
GGTTTCAGCGAAGACGGGCTGGTCTTCGGCTCGACGGCCAACGGCTGCCCGAGCGTCTATCTGCCGATTCCCAACCGCTATTACGAGGCGGTCCGCGGCTGGTCGCCGCGGGTGCTGGGCAGCATCGCCGCCAGCAACGATTTTTATCCGATTACCGACAAGGTGCGGCAGGTCGACCATCACGGCGGCTTCACCGCCGCGGCGGGCCACGCGCTCTACACCGCGCGGACCTATCCCAAGTGGTACTGGAACCGCACGGCCTTCGTCACCGAGCCGACCGGCCATTTGACCGCCACGTTCCTGCTCGAGCGGCATGGCGCCGATGTCTCGGCCGACTATGGCTGGAACCTGCTGGCCAGCGACGACGAATGGACTTCGCCGGTGATGGCCGAAGTCGGCCCCGACGGCCACGTGTGGATCAGTGACTGGTACAACTACATCGTCCAGCACAACCCCACGCCCGAAGGATTCAAGACCGGCAAGGGCGCCGCGTACGAGACCGAGCTGCGCGACAAGACGCATGGCCGCATTTATCGGCTGGTCTATAAAGACGCCCCAGCGGCCGAGCGGTTCGAGCTTGACCCGAACGACGCAGTGCAACTTGTGGCCGCGCTGGGCCACGACAACATGCTCTGGCGGATGCACGCACAGCGACTACTTGTGGAGCGCGGCAACGCCGATGTGGCGCCCGAGTTAGTCAAGCTCGTACAAAACCAGTCCGTCGACGAAATCGGCCTCAATGCGGCGGCGATCCATGCTTTGTGGACGCTCAACGGGCTGGACCTGCTCGACGGCTCGCACGTGAAGGCGACGGAAGCCGCCATCGCGGCGCTACGTCATCCGTCGGCCGGCGTGCGACGTGCGGCAGTGCAAGTTCTGCCTCGCAGCGAAGCGATGACCGAGGCGCTCTTGGCCGCCGGCAGCTTGTCGGACGCCGACGCCCAGGTGCGCCTGGCCGCGTTCTTGGCTTTGGCCGAGTCGCCGCCCTCCGACGCCGCCGCCGAAGCGATCGCGACGGCATTGACCGAGCGAAACAATCTTGAAGATCGCTGGCTGATGGACTCGGCCACCAGCGCCGCCGCGGCCCAGGCGCCGGAGTTTTTGAAGCAAGTCGCCGCCGATCGCCAAGCGCCGGCCAACGAAGCCCGCGCTGCCTTGATCGCGCGCGTGGCCGAGCATTACGCCCGCGGCGGCCCGGTCGATACGGCCGGAAGCTTGATGGTCGAGCTGGCCAAGGCGAACCGGGGCGTGGCCGACAGTATTCTATTTGGCCTTGCGAAAGGCTGGCCCAAAGACCGGAAAGCGCGGCTCGACGAGCAGATCGAAACGGCGATGGTCGAATTGCTCTCGCAAGTTTCACCGGCGGCGAAAGGGCAATTGGTGAATCTGGCCAGTCGTTGGGGCAGCCAGCGGTTCGAGCAATACACAGCCGAGATCACCGGCGCCTTTCTCCAGACGGTCCAGGATGAAAAGCAATCCGACGCCGCCCGCGTTAAGGCGGCCGCCGAGTTGATGGGTTTCCGCAGCGCCGACGCCGCGGCGGCGGACGAACTGCTCGAACTCATCACGCCCCGCGCGTCCGTCGAACTGTCGGCCGGATTGATCGAAGCCATCGGCCAAAGCGAAGCGCCCGAGGTCGGCGCGACGCTCATCGAAAACCTGGGTCGCTTCACGCCCGAAGTGCGGCGGCAAACGTTGCGCGCGCTGCTGACCCGCGCCGATTGGACCGCCTCGCTGATCGACGCCGCCGAGGCGGGCCAAGTCGATCTGGCCGATTTGGCGCTCGACCAGAAGCAAGCCCTGGCCGGCCACTCGAACCGGGCGATTGCTCGGCGAGCCAGAAGACTGTTGGCGAGCGGCGGCGGCTTGCCCGACGCCGACCGGCAGAAGGTGATCGACGAACTGGCGCCGAAGGTTCTGGTCGCCGGCGATGCCGCGAAGGGCAAAGAGATCTTCAAACAGCAATGCGCCAAGTGCCACATGCACGGCGGCGAGGGGAACAAGATCGGCCCCGACCTGTCCGGCGTGGCCGTGCATCCGAAGCGCGAACTGCTTGTCCACATTCTCGACCCCAGCCGCAGCGTCGAAGGCAACTTCCGCCAATACTCGGTGATCACCGAAGACGGCCGCACGCTCGCGGGGCTGCTGGCCTCGGAAACCAAGACGGCCGTCGAGTTGATCGACGCCGAAGGCAAGCGGCATTCGCTGTTGCGCGAAGACATCGAGGAACTGGCCCAGTCTCGCAAGTCGCTGATGCCCGAGGGATTCGAAAAGCAAGTTCCGCCCGAGGCGATCGCCAACCTGCTGGAGTTTTTGGCGGCCCGCGGCAAATACCTGCCGCTCGACTTGCGCAAGGCGGCCACGATCGTCAGCACGCGGGGCATGTTCTACAGCCGCGAGGCGCAGGCCGAGCGGTTGATCTTCGCCGATTGGTCGCCCAAAACATTCGAGGGCGTGCCGTTTCAATTGGTCGATCCGCAAGGCGACCGGATCGCCAACGTGATCTTGCTCTACGGCCCCACCGGGCAGTTTCCGCCCAAGATGCCCAAGAGCGTCAGGTTGCCGTGCAATTCGCCGGCCAAAACCATTCATTTGCTGAGCGGCGTAAGCGGCTGGGGCTACAACGGCGCCGCCGTCGAACCGACCGTCTCGATGATCGTGCGGCTGCACTATGACGACGGCCAGACGGAAGACCATCCGCTCAAAAACGGGGTCCACTTCGCCGACTATATCCGCGTGGTCGACGTCCCGGCGTCGAAGCTGGCTTTCCGCCTGCGCGGGCAGCAGATTCGTTACCTGGCCGTCCATCCCCAGCGGGCGGAGACGATCGGCGAGATCGAATTCGTCAAAGGCCCGGACGCCACGGCGCCGGTGATCATGGCAGCGACGATCGAAGGGCGCTGACGACTATTGCGAGCAATGATGGAACGCCAATCTTCGCTCATGAGCGGTAATGGGGGAGCGATCAGCGACGATTGGTGACGATCAGCGTTTCCTGATTTCCCCAGCGGTCCGAAAGAGCCTGACGGCCGAAACGCTTGGGGCATTCTGTCCAGCATGGCCATATCTCGTCCACTCCATAGCGTAAATCGGCCGCCTCGTTTACAATCGCGGCCGGACACGCGGAAAGGAGTCAAGACGATGCAACTCGGCATGATCGGATTGGGGCGGATGGGGGCCAACATGGTGCGCCGCTTGATGCGCGCCGGCCACCAGTGCGTCGTGTACGACGTACACCCAGAGGCGGTGCAGGCGCTCGAGAAGGAGGGCGCGACGGGCGCCAAGTCACTCGAAGAGTTCGCCAAAAAACTGACCAAGCCGCGGGCGGCGTGGCTGATGGTCCCGGCGGCATTCGTCGATAAGACGATCGCCTCGCTGGCGCCGCTGTTCGAGCGCGACGATTGCATCATCGACGGCGGCAACTCGTATTATCACGACGACATCCGCCGCGCCGGCGAATTGAAGTCAAAGGGCGTTCACTACGTCGACGTCGGCACGAGCGGCGGCGTATGGGGCCTGGAGCGCGGCTATTGCCAGATGATCGGCGGCGAAAAGCCCGTCGTCGAGCGGCTCGATCCGATCTTCTCCGCCTTGGCGCCGGGCGTCAAAGCGGCCGAACGGACGCCGGGCCGCGAGAAGAGCGGCGGCACGGCCGAACAGCACTCCACGGCCGAACAGGGTTATCTGCACTGCGGGCCGAACGGCGCCGGGCATTTCGTCAAAATGGTCCACAACGGCATCGAGTACGGCATCATGGCCGCCTACGCCGAAGGGCTGAACATCCTGCATCATGCCAACGTCGGCAAGCGCCAGGACGAAATCGATGCCGAAACGACGCCGCTGCGGAACCCGGAGTATTATCAATACGATCTCAACCTCTCCGACGTAGCCGAGTTGTGGCGCCGCGGCAGCGTGGTCGGCTCATGGCTGTTGGATCTGACGGCGATTGCGCTGTTGAAGTGCCCCGACCTCTCCAAGTTCGCCGGCCGCGTCTCCGATTCGGGCGAAGGCCGCTGGACGATCACCGCGGCCATCGACGAAGCCGTCCCGGCGCCGGTGCTGAGCGCGGCGCTGTACGAGCGTTTCAGCTCGCGCGGCGAGGCGGAGTTCGCCGACAAGCTGATGTCGGCGATGCGGTTCGAATTCGGCGGCCACATCGAAAAGGCCGCCGGGCAGTAACGTCGCGTCGCCGTCTCGGCGGCGCCGCTTTGCAAGCACGACGAACGTCAACATAGTTGCGTCGCTGAACCATGACGAAACCGGAGCAAGTCGTCTTCCTGCTCGACGTCGACAACACGCTGCTGGACAACGACCGGATCGCCGTCGATCTGAAACGTCACCTGACGCAGGCCTTCGGCGCCGAGCGGCAACAGCGTTATTGGACGATCTTCGAGGAGTTGCGCGGCGAACTGGGCTATGCCGACTATCTCGGCGCCTTGCAGCGTTACCGGATCGAGAACCCACGCGATCCGAACCTGCTGGCGATTTCGTCGTACCTGGTCGATTATCCGTTCGCCAACCGCTTGTTTCCCGGTTCGATCGACGCGATCGAACGGCTGAACGGCTGGGGCCCCGCGGTGATTCTTTCCGACGGTGACGTGGTGTTTCAGCCGCGCAAAGTCGAGCGCTCGGGATTGTACGACGCCGTCGAAGGGCGCGTGCTGATTTACATCCACAAAGAACAAGAGCTCGACGACGTCGAGCGGCGCTACCCGGCCGAGCACTACGTGCTGGTCGACGACAAGTTGCGGATTTTGACGTCGGTGAAAGAGGTTTGGGGCCCGCGGCTGACCACCGTGTTCCCACGGCAAGGCCACTATGCGCTCGATCCGAAGATTGTCGCCGAAAACCCGCCTGCCGACATTACGATCGAGCGGATCGGCGAGTTGGCGGAATATGAATTGAGTGACTTGCTGAAGGCGGGCCGCTAGAAAAATGCGACGGCTTTATGGAAGGGGATATGGGGATGCGGAGGAGATGAGGAGATCGGATGGATAGAATTAAAATCCATTCTTCATCTCCGTATCTCCTCCGTATCCCCCATATCCCCTTTCCAAAATGGTTGAATTCCACCAACATCCGTCCGACTCGCTCGAAAAATCGCGAAGGAACCGAAGATGACCGCGAACGTCTCTGCCCTGCGACAACGGCCGGCCTGGAAGGCGCTCGAAGCGCACTATGAAAAGCTGCGAGACGTCCACTTGCGGACGATGTTCGCCGACGACCCGAAGCGCGGCGAACGGTTCTCGGTCGAGGCGCTGGGACTGTTCTTGGATTATTCCAAGAACCGTGTCACCGACGAAACGCTGAAGCTGCTCGTGCAGTTGGCCGAAGAGTCGGGCCTGCGCGAGCGGATCGACGCCATGTTCCGCGGCGACAAGATCAACGTCACCGAGGACCGCGCGGTGCTGCACGTCGCGCTGCGGGCGCCGCAAGGTGCGTCGATCGTCGTTGACGGCGGGAACGTCGTGCCGCTCGTGCATGCCGTGCTCGACAAGATGAGCGACTTCGCCGACCGCGTTCGCGGCAGCGCCTGGACCGGCTTCACCGGCAAGCGAATTCGCAACGTCGTCAACATCGGCATCGGCGGCTCCGATCTCGGCCCCGTGATGGCCTACGAGGCGCTGCGGCATTACAGCGATCGCAACCTGACGATGCGCTTCGTGTCGAACATCGACGGGACCGATTTCGTCGAGGCGACGCGCGATCTCGACCCGGCCGAGACGCTGTTTATCGTCTCCTCGAAAACCTTCACCACGCTGGAAACGCTGACCAACGCCCATTCGGCACGCGATTGGTGCCTGGCGGCCCTTAAAGACGAACAGGCCGTGGCCAGGCATTTCGTGGCCGTCTCGACGAACGCCAAGGAAGTGGCCAAGTTCGGCATCGACACAGCCAACATGTTCGAGTTCTGGGACTGGGTCGGCGGGCGATACTCGTTCGATTCGGCGATCGGCTTGTCGCTGATGGTGGCAATCGGCCCCGAACAGTTCCGCGAAATGCTCGCTGGCATGCACGCCATGGACGAGCATTTTCGCACCGCGCCGTTCGAGCGGAATCTGCCGGCGCTATTGGCCTTGATCGGGCTGTGGTACATCGATTTCTTTGGGGCCGAGACGATCGCCATCCTGCCCTACGATCATTATCTCGGCCGGTTCAGCGCCTATTTGCAGCAACTCGACATGGAGAGCGACGGCAAACACGTCGATCTGGAAGGCCGCCGCCTCGATTATCAAACCGGGCCGATCGTCTGGGGCCAGCCCGGCACGAACGGCCAGCATGCCTTTTACCAATTGATTCACCAGGGAACGAAGCTGATCCCCTGCGACTTCATCGGCTTCTGCCAATCGCTCAACCCGCTCGGCGAGCACCACGATTTGCTGATGGCGAACGTCTTCGCCCAGACCGAAGCGCTGGCCTTCGGCAAGACGGCCGAGCAAGTCGCCGCCGACGGCGCGAAGCCCGAGCTAGTTCCGCATCGCACGTTCGACGGCAATCGGCCCACGAACACGCTCTTGGCCGACAAGCTGACGCCCGAAATGCTGGGCAAGTTGATCGCGCTTTACGAGCACAAGGTGTTCGTGCAAGGTTCGATCTGGCGGATCAACTCGTTCGACCAGTGGGGCGTCGAGCTCGGCAAGGTGCTGGCCCAGCGGATCATTCCCGAGTTGCAAAGCTCGCAAGAGCCGCAACTGGCTCACGATAGCTCCACCAACCGCCTGATCCGCCGTTATCGCGCCCGCAAGGCGCCGCTTACGCCAGAATCTCGCGGATGACCTGGCCGTGGTCCATCTCCAGGCGTTTGCGCCCGGGGATTTCCAGCCGGCGGCTGTCGAGGCCGAGTTGGTCGAGCACGGTGGCGTGCAGATCGGTGACGTAATGCCGGTTTTCCACCGCGTGAAAGCCGACTTCGTCGGTGGCGCCATGGACGACGCCCCGCTTGATGCCGCCGCCGGCCATCCACACGGAAAAGCCGTAGGGATGATGATCGCGGCCATCGGCGCCCTGGGCGCCCGGCGTGCGGCCGAACTCGGTCCCCCAGACCACCAGCGTTTCGTCGAGCAAGCCGCGCTGCTTGAGATCCTTGACCAGGGCGGCGATCGGCTGATCGACCTGGCCGCACAGCGCGCTGTGGCCGGCCTTGAGATTGCCGTGAGCGTCCCAGGCGCCGGCGCCGCCGTTGCTGCCGTGAAAGATTTGCACGAACCGCACGCCCCGCTCGACCAGCCGCCGCGCGGCCAGGCATTGCTCGCCGAACGTCTTGGTTGACCCCTTGTCGAGACCGTACATCACCCGCGTCGCCGCCGTTTCGTCGGAAAACTTCAACAGCTCCGGCACGGCCATCTGCATGCGGAAGGCCAACTCGTAGCTCTTGATGCGGGCCGCGAGCGCCGGATCGGCCGGATACTCGACGCTCGAAAGGCGGTTCAGCTTGTCGAGCAACGCGAACTCGCCGCGTTGTTCCTCCTCGAACACGTCTGGGCCGGGGGCGGCATAAGGCAGCGGGTTTTTGGGATCGACCTGCAATTGCACGCCGTTGTGCTCCGGGCCGAGGTAGCTGCCGCCGTGGGCGCCCATGCCGCCGCAGCAGTCGGCGATCGGCGTGCCCATCACGACGAATTGCGGCAAGTCATCGTTCAGCGAACCCAGCCCGTAATGCACCCAGGAGCCGATCGTGGGCAGTTGCCCGTCGAGCGAGTGGCGGCCGGTGTGAAACTGAAGCTGGGCGCCGTGGTTGTTGTCGGTGGTCCACATCGAGCGGACGATCGCCAGGTCGTCGACGCATTCGCCCAGGTGCGGCCACCAATCGCTGATCTCGGCGCCGCTCTGGCCGTGCTTGCGATAGCCCACCTGCATCGGGAACAAAGCCGGATGCACCTTGTGCAAGCCGGGCACGACCTCGCGCAGGTTTTGTTTCAGGTAGGGCGAATCGAGCGCGGCGGCGAACGGCGTTTCGGCGATCGTTTTGCCCGCGTATTGATTCAGGGCCGGTTTGGGGTCGAACGACTCCATTTGGCTCGTGCCGCCGACCATGAACAACCAGATCACGCTTTTGACTTTCGGCGCGGCCGCGACGCCGGCCGCCGTTTCTGCCCGCGCGATGCCGTCGCGCTGGAGCATCGCTCCCAGGGCCAACCCGGTCAGGCCCATCCCCGCGTCGGCCAAAAACGTCCGCCGATGGATGCCGCTCGCGGGAACGTATCTGCCATGATCTTGGGCGGACATGGCCGAAAATCCTCGTTCAATTGGTTTCGGAATCGAAGTTGGCGTTGATTGGCATTCTCGGCGGCCAAACCCCCGGCCCCTTATCCTATGTCGGCCGGCGGTCGGCTGGAAGAGAGCCGCCGCGGGCACGTAGGCGATTGGCGAGCCGGAGGCGTCAGCCTCCGGGTACGGTCCACGTTACAAGAACGAGGATTATTTCGATGGTCGGAAGTGCCGTACCCGGAGGCTGACGCCTCCGGCTCGCCAAAAAGCGGCTTCGCATTGACCGCGTGGCAGGCTATGCTCGGAATTCACCGCCGTGCCATTGCCGCAAGGAGAACTCCATGTCCGGCCTTCCACTGGCCAAGGCCGAGGAAATCGGCTTCGACGCCGCGCGGCTGCAAGTCGCCTTTGACTTGCTCGCGCACTGGACCGAAGGGCCGGACGCCGCCATCCCCGGCGGGGCGCTTCTCGTCGGTCGCAACGGCCGCGCCGTCGAACCGCAATTCTTCGGCCGGCACGGACCGGAGCCCGACGCCGAGCCGATTCGCCGCGACGGCGCATTTTTGCTGGCCTCGATCTCGAAGCCGGTCACGTACCTGGCGGCGATGCTCCTCGTGGAGCGCGGCCAACTGAGCCTCGCCGACCCCGTCACGCGTTACATCCCCGAATTCGCCGCGCACCACAAAGGCCAGACGCTGGTCTTTCATCTATTCACGCACACCTCGGGCTTGCCCGACATGCTGCCGAACAACATCGAGCTGCGCCGGCAGCACGCTCCCTTGTCGCGGTTCGTCGAAGCGGTAATTCGCGACACGCCCCCTTTGTTTCCGCCCGGCACGAACCTCAGCTATCAAAGCATGGGCACGCTGGTCGCAGCCGAGATTGTCGAACGGATCGCCGGGCGGCCGTTGCCCGAATTCCTCGAGCGAGAGATCTTCGCCCCGCTCGGCATGTCGAGCACGGCGCTCGGCAGCGGTTCGCTCGATCCGCAGAGGTTGGTGCGGGTGCAACTGGCCGAAGAAACGGCGGACGGCGACTATCACTGGAACAGCGACTATTGGCGGCGGCTCGGCTCGCCCTGGGGCGGACTGTTCAGCACGCCGGAGGATTTCGCCGTGATCTGCCAATTGATGCTCGACGGCGGCCGGCGCGGCGGGGTGCAACTGGTTTCGCGGTCCACGGTCGAACGCATGACTACAAATCGGCTCGACGATCTTCCCGACTTGCCCGAACCGCTCCGCCGCACCCAGCCTTGGGGGCTGGGCTGGCGGATCAACAGCCCGACGTCGAGCGACACGTTCGGCGACCTCGTATCGCCCCGCGCCTTCGGTCATTGGGGCGCGACCGGCACGCTCTGCTGGATCGATCCGGAGCATCAAGCGTTTTGCCTGCTGTTTACCACCGGCCAACTGAGCAAATCGCAGTGGCGTTTGATTCGGATCTCGAATGCCGTGGCGGCGGCATTGATGTAGGGCGCGGTCAATTTGTGGCCGGGGCGAACCGTGCCGCGCTGTCCGCGAGTTTGAATTCACGGGTAGCGCGAGGACGATGAAGTGGCCCCACGCAGGGTGCCTTGGTTTGCGAGGGCGGGAATGTCGTCGTCGCCTGAAATAAGCATTCGCTTCGGCGCACTGGCCGCGGCTCTTGCCGGCGTCTTCGGCGCCGCGGCGAGGGCAGAACGATCGAGCGGCGGTAAGCGCTCAGTGGGCCGGAGTTGGAATCACTCGGCAGATTCGGCCTTGTCATGTTTTCCAATAAACTTCGCCACCGATTCGCCAACTCCTTTGAACACCTCTGGCAGCGACTTTGAAAGGCTTCCAAGAAGGCCATATAGGTCTTGGGTCAGTTTTAGATCAAGCTCGCGGTCGAGGATGTGCATGTTCTTGCGCTGTGTGCTGGAAAATCTCTGATGGCTCTGCTGCATTCTTCGAAGCAGCTTCTTTCGAAGTTTTGCCGCCTTGTCATGTTCATCTGGACCCAGCGATTTTGGTTCATCATTCCATCGTTCGTAGGCATCGGCGAATTCGACGAACCTTGCATGAATGGTCGTCTTGAGAAAAGCCTTGGAATCGGGAACGCCGCTGAAGACAACGGCCATTTTCTCGAGGGTGGCTTTGACGCGGTTGCAGTCCGCGTCCGGCAAGCCGCAGTCTTCTCGGTCGACCAAATCACTCATGAGTTTAACTAACGCGACTTTTCGCAACTCCATAAACGCCCAGGCTGGCGTGCCGCGTCGAACATCAAGCGTCATTGCCAAATCTCCTATACGGGAATGCAATGCCGAGACGAGTCTTTTATTTTCTACGAGGTTAGGCCAATGTCAATCGTCTTCGCGAAGTTGATCGGGCGCGAAAATGCGGTCAAGTTCGACGAGCTCCCGCGGGCCGAATGCCAGCGGGACGCCGAGGAAGCGACTGGCGAAGGTGAGTCGGCCGAGCCTCGATGTTCTTGATAAACTGATGGCGCTCTATCAACCCGTGCTAGATTTCTTCGCCGACTAGCTCGGAACATCGGCGCCGACATCGCTTGCGCGACGTCGCATTCGTTGATTCGGCGCCGCCCTCCTCTCAGCCCGCCAGACTGTCCGCCTCGCGTAGCTCCACGTCGGCCAACCGCTCGGCGATTTCCGCCATCGAGATCGTTCGTTCCTCGGCGTCGGGAATGAGCAGTTCTCGCAGCAGCGAGGCGAACGGCTCGGGCGCTTCGGCGGCCAGAATCTCGGGGTCCGCGTCGCGGATGCGGCCAAGCACCTGCAATACGTTGTCGCCGCCGAAGGCCTGGCGGCCGGTGAGCATCTCGTACAGCATCGAGCCGAGCGCGAAGACGTCGCTGGCGGCGGTCGAAGGATGGCCGTCGGCCTGCTCGGGCGCCATGTAGCTGGGCGTGCCCGTCACGCCGATCGGCGCCAGGTCGGTGGTTTCGTCGGGATCGGTCGCCCCTTGCTCGCGACGGGCGAGGCCGAAATCGAGAATCTTGACCAAGCCCTCGCGGGTCACGAACACGTTGGCCGGCTTCAAGTCGCCGTGGACGATGCCCTGCGCGTGGGCGGCGGCCATGCCCGCGGCGATTTGCCGCACGATATTTGCCGTTTCCGACGGCGGCAACGGATGGTCGGCGATCTGTTTGGAGAGCGGACCGCCGGACAGATACTCCATGGCGATCACCGGCACGTCATCGTCGTCGTCGACCGAATAGATCGTGCAGACGTTCGGATGATTCAACGCGGCGGCGGCCCGCGCCTCGGCCAGCACGGCTGCCGGCGCCAGGGGGCTGTCGGGTTTCATGACCTTCAAAGCCACGGTCCGCCGCAGCATCGTGTCTTGCGCGCGAAAGACGGAAGAAAACGCCCCGCGGCCGACTTGCCGCTCGATGCGATAGTGCGAAATCGTGCTGCCCGGCCCCAGTCCGCGCGCCGCGTCGAGCGTTGGCTTTTCGGGGGTCCAACTCTCGGCGCACAGGCCGCCGGTTTGCAGGGCGGCCAGAATGCGCAGGATTTCGTCGGCCCGGCGGCCTACGCTCAAGTTGTGAACGGCCTGGTATTGCAGCACGCCGTTGGGATCGATGATGAACAAGCCCCGCAAGGCGACGTGCTGGTATTCCAAATACACGCCGTAGGAGCGGCAGACTTCGCCCTCGGGGTCGCTCGCCAGAGGAAAATCGAGCCCGCCGAGGCCGCCTTGGTCCTTGGGCGTCGCGATCCAGCGCAGGTGCGATTCGATGCTGTCCGAACTGATGCCGAGCACTTCGCAGCCCTGGCGCCGGAATTCGTCGAGGCGGGCGCTGATCGCCGTCAACTCCGTCGGGCAAATCAGCGAAAAATCGCGCGGATAGAAGACCAGCGTCAGCCAGCGGCCGCGGTAGTCGGCCAGCTTGGCGCGATCGGCCGACGACCCGGCCATCGGGGTGCAAGGCAAATCGAAGTCGGGGGCGAGGCTGCCCACGTGCATGGAGGTCGCAGACATTTGTTCCAAGATATCAGGGTCCGGCGACGTTTTCCATTGGCGGCAGAGCGCGCAGGTAGGGGCGAATGCGCTGGAGCGTCTTGGGCCCGATGCCGCGCACTCGGCGCAGATCGTCGTGATCGAGATAGGGACCGCGCGCTTCGCGGGTTTCGACGATCCGCCGCGCCAGGCTTTCACCGATCTCGGGCAATTGGGCCAACTCGGGCCAGTCCGCTTGGTTGATATCGACGATGAATTCGACCTTTCGCCGCGGCTCGCGATCGATTTCGATCAGGCGTCCGCGCCCGCCGCCCTGGCTGTGCCAATAGAAGGCCAAGGCGGCGATTGCGACCAACGCCAACGAGCCGACGGCGGCCTGATCGGCGCGCCGCAGCAGCCATGCGGGGGAGGCCTTCGGCGATGGTTCGCGTTGCGTTGACATGCCATCGCCCATTATCCACAATCGCCTCTAGGATGACCAGCAAAGAGTTTCGACAAATCGAGTGGGACGAGGACGTCGAAGACGATTGCCGGCAGCTCATTCGGCTGGCGGTCCGCGAGGATCTGGGCCGGTTGTACGATTGGACGACGGTGGCGCTCGTTCCGGAAAGCGCGTCGGGCAGGGCCAACGTGGTTGCGCGCAAGGCGGGCGTGATCGCCGGTTTGCCGGCCGCCCGGATCGCGCTCGACGAGTACGATCCGCAAATCGAATTCAATCCGCTGGCCGCCGACGGCGATCGCGTCGCGGCAGGCCAGATCGTGGCCGAGTTGAACGGCCCGGCGCGCAGCCTGCTCACGGCCGAGCGTCCGCTGTTGAATCTGCTGGGCCATCTTTCGGGCATCGCCACGCTTACGGCTGAGTACGTCGCAGCCGTGGCGCGCACGCAAGCCCGCGTTTACGACACGCGCAAGACGACTCCCGGTTGGCGGCGGTTGGAAAAATACGCGGTCCGTGCCGGCGGGGGCTGGAACCATCGGCTTGGGTTGTTCGACGCCGTGCTGATCAAGGACAATCACCTGGCGCTGGGCGCAACGACGGATCGGGGACGTTACACGCCCGCCGAAGCCGTGAGCAAGGTGCGCGAATTCCTGGCCCGGCTCGGTCCCGAAGATCCGCGCAGCGAAATAATCGTCGAGGTCGAAGTCGACACGCTGGCCCAACTGGCCGAGGTGTTGCCCGCCGGGCCGGATCTCGTGCTGCTCGACAATTTTCCTCTCGAACGGCTACGCGAAGCCGTGGCGACGCGAAACGCCGGCTATCCGCAAATTCAGCTCGAAGCCTCGGGCGGCATAGAATTGGCGACCATCGCGGAAGTGGCCGCCGCCGGGGTCGATCGAATCAGCACGGGCGCGCTGACGCACTCGGCGCAGTGGTTCGACGTGGGTTTGGACTGGATTTGACAGTCCTGCCGGGCGAACTAAAGTTTCGCATGCGACGACCGCCCCCCTGCCGCCGCGCGTTCACGCTGGTCGAGGCCCTGGTCTCGACCGCCATCATGGCCGTCGCCGGCGCCGCGGTCTTGCTGGGCATCGCCAATTCCATCGACGCCACCGACGCCAATTTGCAGCAGACCTTGGCGATTGGCATGGCCCAAACGCTGATGGACGAAATCTCCGCTCAGCGATACCTGGAATTGGGCGGCAATCCATATACGCCGACCTTGCAGCCCGACGCCGGCGAAACCGCCGGGCCGGGTCGCAGCCTGTTCGACGACATCGACGACTACAACGGCTACCGCAGCCAGCCCCCGACCGACCGCTGGGGCGTCGCCCTGGGGACCGACAACGGTCAAGGCGCGGCGCGAAATGCCGGCTTCCAAGCGCGAAGCGGTTATTTCAGCCGCTGGCATCAACAAGTGGACGTGTATTACGTCAGCGATAGCGACGCATCGCAAGCGCTGCCCCCCGGGTCGACGAGCAACTTTCGCGCGGTGCGCGTGACCATCCTGGTCGACGATGCGGCGCGGGGGCCGCTGCAACGAGCCCAACTAACGCGAGTCTTCGCTTATGTGCCCAACTCGTAGCACGAGCGTCCCCGCTTGTGCCGACCAGGCAATTCGCCGGCGGTCCAACGAGGGGAAGCAAGCGAGGACGCTTGCTCTACGCAATCGCTCATTCGCAGCTCCGCGTCTCGGACGGCGTCGCGGCCTGACGCTGGTCGAAATGCTGCTCGCGATTTCCATACTCGGAATCACCGCCGGCACGCTCACCGGGCTATCGCTGGCCGTGCAGCAGGGCACGACCTACAGCCAAGGCTATTCGACGGCGACGCAGCACGCCCGAGTGACGCTGGAGCGCATCGCGCGCACCGTGGGCCAGGCGACGGCGACCGATGCCTATCCTGGCGCCGTCGTGGTGTACGACATGCTCGGCAGTTGGCGCTTTCCCGATACGTTGGTGGTTTGGCGGCCCAACGGCCCGCCGGCCAATCCACTTGGGCCGCCGCTGCTTGGCGAAGTGGTCATCTACTGTCCCGACCCGGCGAATCCGAATCAACTGCTGGAAGTCACGGCGCCGGGCAATGTGACGCCGGTCCCCCTGAACGACGCCGGTCTCAATACGCCGGCTTGGCGGAGCCAAATCAAGAGCCTGGCCGGCGCCGCGACGAGCAATAAGGTCTTGCTGACGAATCTGCTCCGCGCCGTGCAATACGATCCCAGTACGGTGCGGGCCGCGATTCGCTTCGAAACCGACATGCACCCGACGGCGGCCGAGTGGAGCGCTTGCCAGTCCTCCCCCGCCCTGTGGAGCACGCTGGGCTGGCCGCAAGGACTTGGCGGATCGCAAGCCGGCTTGCGGCAGGCGGCCGTGCGGGTCGAACTTCAACTCTTGCCGCCTGCGTGGTCCGGCCAGCTCGATCCGCAGGCGCAACAAACCGTGCCCTTTCTCGGCTCGGCCGCATTCTCTTACGCATTGCAACACCCATGACCCGCATTCGATGCCGACCGAGGAAATCTCACGACCGGCAAGGCATGACGATCGTGGTCGCCATGGCGCTGTTGTCGATCGCCATGGCGCTGTCGTACTCGGTGCTGCGCACGCAAGGCATGGCGGTGCAAATCCAGTCCAACAGCAACCTGCGCGAACTGGCCCGGCAGGCGGCTTGGACCGGGTTCGCCGCCGGATTACGGAACATGCACCAATCGGCTTGGGCGGGCGTCGACAGCTCGTTCGGCGGCAAGGTGAATGCCACGGACGCCTTCAGCGTGAGCTACGCAACCGGCGATCCGGCGCTGACGCCGCAAAGCGAGAATTACTCGGACTACCCCTATCGCGTGACGCTCTCGATCACCGGTTCGGCCGCCGATCTCGCACATCCGAACGTGACAGCGACTTACGCGCTTCGCGCGGTCGTGCGCCTGGCGCCGCAACAACTCGCCGCCGAACCGCCCAATTGGACGGCGATGCAGCAAAACACGGTTTATCAGTGGACGCCCGGCAGTTTCACCATCGATTGGCCCTGCCAGATTCAGGGCAATCTGTATCTGCAAGGCGCCATGTCGGTCTGCCCAAGTTATCCGTACCCTTCGGCCGCGGTGACGCGTTATTTGAGCGACTTGGCCGCGATGAGCGGCGGCGGGGTCGAATACCGGCCCCTGACCGGAATGATCTCGCTGCCCTTTCCGAGCAACAACCCGCCTTTTCGCAACTGGCTGTCGGGCGCGCTGGGCGTCTCGTTCAACGATAACAAACAAGATTCATCGACGAGCGGCTGGAGTTACCCCGGACAGTTAAGGAACTATCAGCTTTACGCCGGCGGCGCCGTCTATCAGGTGCAGCAAGTCAGCGGCCCGCTGAAAAACACGAAGTTGGCGCCCGACCCGCTGCTCAATCCATTGGGCCTGTATTACGCGGGCAGCGATCTCAGCCTGCAAGACAACGTCAGCGTGCAAGGCACGCTGGTCGTCGGCGGCAAGCTCAGCATCGACGGGACCAACGTCTCCATGCAGTCTTACGGCCTGCCCGCGCTGGCCGGTTCGGCGCAAGCCGTGCATTTGCCTGCGGCAATTTTGCAGGGCGACTTTCAACTCAGCGCCGCGCCCAAAGGCGAAGTCATGCAGGCTTCGGTGCAAGGGGTGATCGCGGCGTTCGGCGACTTCCTCGTGCAGAGCGATTCGCAGGACGCCGCCTTCAACCTGCTGGGGCGCGTGATCGCCGCCGACTTCACGATCAATCCTCGCACGGATTATTTCTTTCCCGACCAGACGCTGAACCGGGCAGTCTGGCAATTCGCTTGGAACAGTTTCTCGGCCCAGTCCGGCGGCAATCAAGACGGCCAACAATGGCAGTCCTTCCCGGCGTGGCTCGCGCCCTTGCTGACCTACGCGCCGGCGATCACGCTGAAGCCGAACCCGGCGCGGCTCAACTACCATTGGAAAAATCCGAGCGACCCGATATATGTGCCCGGTTCGAGCGATCCCGGACTGCGGTGGGATGTCGTCTCGTTCGCGAACAATCCCTAAAACCCCCACAATCCCCATACTAGAGGCCGAGCCATGAAAACCCGTTGGAATGCGCCTTGGGCCCTCCTGACCGTGGCCAACGTCCTATTTTTCTGCGTGCTAGGTTTTTATCAGTCCTCTAGCGCCGAGCCGCGGGAAGGAAACGTGCCGTTTCCGATCCCCGAAGAGCAGCGCGGAGAAATGATCAATCTGCTGACCGACGTCCGCGAGTTGCTCAAAGAGCAGAACGCACTGCTGCGTTCCGGCAATCTGCGGGTCGTCGTGGCGGCGCCTAAAAAACGTTGAACAGCCCCTCATGCCTTGCCGCCGTCCATCGTCCGCCGGGTTTTCGCTGGTGGAGCTACTGATCGTGGTCGCGTTGATGGGCATTCTGGCGGCGCTGGCATTGCCGAACGTCAATGCCGGCATCCACGAACAGCTCGAAGGCGCGGCCGAGGTCATCGCCGGCGACCTCGCTTACGCCCGCGGCTTGGCCGTCTCGAACAACTCCAATTATCGTATCACCTTCGACCTGGCCAACAACCAATACGTGCTGCGGTACAGCGGCGCGAATCCCGCGCTGGCAGCGCTGCCCGCCAACCCATTCCAGGCGCCCGGCGGCGATCCGACGCAATACGCGGTCAAGCTGGACGATCTTTCGATGCTGGGCGGCAAGGTGCAACTGGCGGCCGTCGGCACGTTGGGCAGTTCGCCCGCGGCCCAGACGCTCTTGGAATTCGGTCCGTTGGGCGGCACGACGAGCGCGGACCCGACGGTAATTTGGCTCAGCGCCGGCTTGGATAGCGCGACGCGATACATTTCGGTGAGCGTGAATCCCGTCACCGGTTTGGCCAGCGTGAACGATTTTACGGCCAGCGGCCCGCCGGCGGCGATTATGCGGTAGCTGGCGAAGTAGGGCCGCAAGAATAAAGCCACGGATGAAACACAGATCAAACACAGATGGGAAAGGGGCCGAGAAACAGAGGGGCAAAGGGAGAGGGTGCTTGAAACCAGTTCGCCTTTTACCTCATTGAACATTCATCCATCTCTGGCATCCGTGTTTCATCCGTGTTCCATCCGTGGCTCAAAGAACTCGAACCGACCGACGTTGATGATTGAGGTCTAACGCTTCATGGTCTCTTGGTCTTTCAACCGGCGGCAAAGCCCGATCGGCGTCGACGTCGGCAGCCGATCGGTGAAGCTGCTGCAGCTCAGCCCCGATCGTTCGTCGCTTTTGGAAGCCGTTCGCTGGGATCTGCCGCAAGCGGATGCGTCGGAGGATCGGCCTTGGGGCGTTCGGCTTGGGGAGGCCCTGAAGCAGGCCCGCGAGGGGCGCCGTTTTCGCGGTCGCGACGCCGTCGTTTGCTTGGGCGCCGGGCAGTTGTTCGTGCAAAACCTGCGAGTGGAGAAGAGCGTCGGGGGGGAGTTGGACCAGGCCGTGCGCCAGGAGGCTGCTGGCCGAATCCCGTTTCCCATCGACGAGGCCGATCTGCGCTACGTGGAAGCCGCGGACGTGCGGCAAGGCGACCTCCTGCGGCGCGAAGTGATCGCGCTGGCCTGCCACCGACCCGTGCTGGCCGAATTGCTCGGCGCGGTTGAAGCGGCGGGCTTGCGGCCGGTGGCCGTCGACGTCGAACCGTTGGCCCTGTTGCGGTGCTATGCCAGCCAGTTTCGCCGGGACGAAGATCAGGACCAGAGGGCGATTTTCGTCCACGTCGGCGCGAGCAACACCGCTGTGATCATCGCCCAAGGCGGCGATCCGCTGTTCGTCAAATACATCGATCTGGGCGGACGGCATTTGGACGAGGCCCTGGCGCGCCACCTGCAAATGCCGCTGGACGAGGCCTGGGCCTTGCGCCGGCACAACGGCGATCGCCGCGCCGATCAGCAAGACCCCGAAGTCGCCCGCAGCATCGCCGACGCCCTACGCCCGGTGATCGAACGGTTGGGCAAGGAGATTTCGTTGTGCGTCCGCTACCACAGCGTGACCTTTCGCGGGCAGCCGCTGGCGCGCTTGGTGTTGGGCGGCGGCGAAGCCGCACAGACGTTGCTCGACCAATTGGCCGGCCACTTGAACCTGAAATGCGAGCTGGGCGACCCGTTGCGCGCGTTCGAACCGACGCGCGCCACAGGCCGCAAGTCGCAATGGGACGTCGCGGCGGGGCTGGCACTGCGAGAACTCGCTTGAAAAGCGGCAGGAGCGGCCCATGAAAGACCTCGACTTTTTGCCCGCTCGCTACCGCGAGAAAAACGCCCAGCGCAAGACCCGGGCTTGGCGCGGCGTCGTGCTGGCGATGTTTAGCGCGCTGCTGGCCGCCGGCTCGCTCGGGCAGCTCGAATTCCGACGGCTGATCGAGGCCCATCTGGAGACAGTCCGCCAACAATACGACCAGGTCGCGAACACGGGCAAAGAACTGGCGGCGCTCGAAGGCGAGCTGCGCGCGGTCCGGGCCGAGGCGGAATTATTGACCTACCTCCGCCGCCCTTGGCCGCGGACTCAACTCCTAGCCGCGATCGCCGAGCCGCTGCCCGAGTCGATCACACTCCGCAAGCTGGTCGTCCGCCAGGAGGAAGCCAACGGCTCGCTGGCGCCGCCGCCCGTCGGCCAAACCGCCCAAGACCAGGCGGCGACGGAAGCGGCGCGGCCCGCCGCGGAACGAACTTTGAAGCGATTGCGCGCGATGTTCGACGACGCGCCGCTGACGGTGACGCTTGAGGGCGTCAGTCGAGACGGCGCCGCGATGCATGTTTATATCGGCCAGTTGGCCGAATCGGACTGGTTCTCAGCGGTCGAGCTGCGCTCGGTCGAGCGCTCGGACGACGAATCATCGGCGGCGTTTCGCTTCGTCGCCCGTTTGGTCGTGCGGCCAAACTATGGTCGCTTGCAGTCTTCCCCGTCGAAGGCGGGACTTGCCGCCGCGAATGCCGGTCAAAATGTCGCGAGGCCGCCAGCGCCATGAAGATACAAGCACCGCGAGGAAACTGGTTCGTCACCTTGCCGATGGCGGGGATTGCAGCGGCATTCGTGCTGTTGATCTTTCTGCCGGGGCAGCGCCGCATCCACGCCCTGCGCGACGAAATGCGGGAGAAGCAAGATTTTATTCTCGCCGCCAGCCAAACCGCCGCCCGCATCCACGCGATTAAAGCCGAGCTAGCAGAGACGCGGCAATACAACGCTCAGTGGGGAGGGCGCACGGCGAGTTCAGCAGGCGCTACGGCCCTCTGTGGGCAAATTGCGCAGCTTGCCCAGGCTTCGGGTGTGACGACGACCCGCTTCGCCCCGGCCGCGCCGACGGAGATTGAGCGACTGAGCCGCGTGCCCCTCAACGTCGCGTGCCACGGCTCGTTCGCCCAGATTCAGGCATTTTTGGCCGCCTTGGAAGAGCGCCCACGGCAAGTTTGGCTCGATGATCTGAAGCTGATCGGCGCGGCGGAACATGGGGATTCTGTGCAGTGCGAGATAGTTTTGGCTGCCTTTGTCGATAATTTAGAGGAATCGGATTAGGTAAAAGTCGGCGAGCCGCCGATACAAGAGGCGGCCACCCTGCGAGACGAAAACCGTGAGCCAGCGAATCCTGAAAAAACTGCGCCGCGAAGCGGCGGCCAACCCGAAGAAGGCGGCGATCTTGGGGATGTTGTCGTTGGCGGCGCTCTACTTTTGGGCGCCGCTGGTGCGGCAATGGACCGCGCCAGGCCAAAACGCGGCAAGCAGCGCTGCAGCGCCGGCGGTGATGCCGGTCGCCAGCGCGGCGCCGATGGCCGGAGGGATAATGACGCCGGCGGGCGCGGCTGCGCCGCTTCCGGCCAACCTGCATTGGCGAGAGTTGGCCGCGGCGATCGATCGCGATCCGCGGATGCAACCCGTGAAACCGAAACAAGGTTCGAATGCTGCGCGCGACCCGTTCGTCGCCCCGCAAGCGGCGGTCGCTGAGGAGCTTGGCCCCGCAACCGAGGAATTGGCGGAAGAGGCCAAGACGCCCGATGAGTTGGGGCTGGTTTTGTCCAGCACGATCGTCGGCGCCACGCGGCGCACGGCGGTCGTCAACGGCAAGGTTTATGGTCCGGGACGCGAATTGCGGGCCGGCGATGGGGTGGTGTTCGTCGTGAAGCAAATCGAACCCTGGGGCATCGTCTTGGAGCGTGCGGGGCGGCGATTCGATTTGGCACTGCCCAAGCCAGCGCCTTGAGCTCAGCGGCGGGGACCAGCGCGTGGAGCGGCCCGCCGAAGTCACGGAAGACGTCATGAACAAACTGCTGCGAGGAAGCTTGCTGTTCGGCTGTGTCGCATTAGGCGGAGGCGCCGCGGTCTTTCTGGCGGCCGCACAGCCGAAGTCGGTCGTGCGCACCCCTTCGAAGTCGCGAGTAAAACTCAACGGCGCCTCGGCAGCCTCTCCGTCGACCAACTCTCGTCGGGCGGCCCGCAAGGTCGAGCTTTCCGACCAGCCCGCCCCGCGCGATGCAGCCCCGCCGCAGCTCGTCGCTGCCGCGCGCATTGAGCCGCTCCGCCAGGCTTACGCTCCGCCGCATGCCCAAGAGGTCATCGCGGGTGCGGTCGCCCCCGCCGATCCCGCTCGACAAACGGGCGTCTCCACCGAAGCCCTGTTGAAAGTTCTGGAAAAATTCACCGAGGTTGCGAAGTCGAGGCCGGAGGCCGACAAGGCGGCCGCGCCCCAGGCGGCCCTCAAAAATCTGCTGGGCGCCGAAAACTCGAACGATGCTGACTCCGCGCCCGATGACGCCAGAGCGCCCATGCCCGAAGACCTGGCGGATCCGTCGCAGAACGCCGAAGACCTGCCGCCGCCCTCGCGCCGCCCCGCGCCGAGAAAATCGCAGGCCGAAGGGGAAGCCAGCATTACGCACCTGCCCGGATATTCCGAAGGCGACGAGCACCTTGAAATTCACATTCAAGACGAAGAGCTGCGCAAAGTCTTGGCCCTGCTCAGCGAGCAGGGCGGGATGAACATTCTGGCCGGCCCCAGCGTGCAGGGCACGGTCAGCGCCTCGCTCAACGACGTCAGCGTCGACGCCGCACTCGACGCGATCCTTAAATCGACCGGCTATGTCGCCCAGCGCAGCGGAAAATTCATCTATGTCGGCACGAACGAGGATTTCGAATTGATGAAGCAATCGGCCGACCGTATCGGGGTGCGCGTCTACCGGCCGAACTACGTGGCGGCCAAGGACATGGCCTCGCTGCTCACGCCGCTGTTGAGCGCGGCCCCGGTGGGCAAGATCAGCCTCAACGCCCCTGCCGAGGTCGGCATTGCGCCGAGCGGCACTACGTCGGGTGGCAACGGGATGGCCGAGAGCGAGGCGCTCGTCGTGCAAGACTACGAGGCCGTGCTCAGGGAGATCGACCAGGTCGTCAAGGAAATCGACAAGCGGCCTTCGCAAGTCTGCATCGAAACCATGATTCTCAGCGTGCAGCTCAACGACCAGAATCAGATAGGCATCGATTTCCAGGCCCTGCGCAATCAGCAAAACCTGCGGTTCGGGCTGGGCACGCCGCGCACCGCGCCGCTCGACGGCAGCGGAAACGTCGATGCAAACGGCAACACGATCGGCGCCTTCAGCTTCGCCAACGGTGGCATGAACCTGGCCTTCTTGGACGGCAGCCTGGGGGCGTTCTTCGCCTTTCTGGAGACGGTCGGCGACACGAACGTGATCGCCACCCCCAAAGTGCTCTGCCTGAACAAGCAGCGCGCCGAGATTCAGATCGGCGAACAGCTCGGTTACGTCACGACCACCTTGACCTCGACCAGCACGGCGCAGACCATCAACTTTCTCGATACGGGCGCCCAACTGCGGCTGCGGCCGTTCATTTCCGACGACGGCATGATCCGCCTGGAAGTCCACCCCGAATTGTCGACGGGCACGGTCGACCAAAAGGGAAACTTCACGCTGCCCAACAAGCAGGTCACGCAGGTGACGACAAACATCATGGTCCGCGACGGTTGCACGGTGGTCATTGGCGGATTGATGCGCGAAGACCTGCAGACGCAGATCACCCAGATTCCGGTGATGGGCAGTCTGCCGGTCGTGGGACCGCTGTTCCGCCACAAGACGGAGACCATGACGCGCCGCGAAATCCTCGTCGTGCTGACGCCGCGGCTGGTTCGCGAGCCGGAATCGACTCTCCAGGCCGAACGGGGCGCCGACGAGTTCATTTTGCGGCAGAACGTGTACCGCGACCACATGAGCCCGGTCGCCAAACGCTATCTGGGCCGCAAGGCATTTCGCAAGGCGCAGGCGGCACTGGCGGCCGGCGATCGCGCCACCGCCATGCGATTGTC
Organism: Pirellulales bacterium; assembly: GCA_035606815.1. Lineage (GTDB taxonomy): Bacteria > Planctomycetota > Planctomycetia > Pirellulales > JAICIG01 > JAICIG01. Next base: position 5,618 of record DATNEC010000626.1, on the reverse strand, counting down.
GGACAGGGCGGTGTTCTACGATCACGAAAACCAGCAAGCGATCGAATTTCGCGAGCAAGTCCACGGGCGCGCCCAGCCGACGCCCGCGGCGCCCATCCCGCCGGGACCGATGGATCAGCCCTTGGACGGAGAAGAAATCGCGCCGTGGGTGCTAGACGGATTGGGCGGCGGCCCGATGTTGCCGCCGCGCGACGAAGGGCAGACGGGAAAGATTCTGCAACTTGAGCGGGCGGACATTTTCGACGAAACCAAGTGACGGCGAATGGACTCCTCCGTTTCGAATAGCCTGGACCGCTTGAAGCGGAACGCGGCGTTGGCGTGCTGCGTTTTGTGCTCAACGGGCTGCGCCGGCGGCTTGTGGTCGTCTCGTAGCGTGCCCGACGTGCATCCGGTCAAGGCCCAGCGGGCCAAGGAAACCGCTAAACATCTCGGCGAGCAGCGCGACCGAAGCGAACTCGAAGCGGCCAAATTCGCTTGGCAGCAAGACGACGTCGAAGGCTGCCACGACTTGCTGGACAAACTGCTCCAGCGCAATCCGCGGCATCGCGAAGGCGGGTTGTTGATGGCGGAACTGCTTCTCGTCGAGCGGCAAACCGACCAGGCCCGCGAACAACTGAAGCAAGTCTTGAAGCACCACCCGAACGACGCGGAAGCACTGCACGCGATGGGCTTGCTGTTGGAGGCCGAGAACAAGCCGGCCGAAGCTCGGGTCCTTTTCCAGCAGGCCGCCAAGGCCGCCCCCGCCAACGATGAGTATAAAATCAGCTACAAGGCCGCTGCGGACCGCGCGCAGCCATCGGCTGTAGCGGACGATCGAACTTCAATTGCCTCCAAACCGGCGCCGGCGAATGGACGGTCTACTCCCACGGCGACGGCCCAGGCTGCATCGTTGCATCGGACCAAATCGCCGGCGGGCGCCGTTCTCGATCGACCGGAAGCGCCCGTCGCTCCTGGCGACGCCGATGACGTCTCGTTCGTGACGGCGACCGACGCGATCGACGCGCAACAGGAACCGAAAAGTGCGGCCAAGCCCCAACAACTGGCCTTGGCCAAGGATGCCAAACCGCTGGTCGCGCAGGGCGACGCCGCGCTGGCCGCCGGCGCGCGCGACAGCGCGAGGCGCTCCTTCCGCGAAGCGCAGCGCGCCGCGCCGGACGATCCAAGCATTCCGCTCGCGGCCTGCGTTTCGGCGATCAAGCACGACGAACTGGAATTGGCCGTTGAAATCGCGCACAGCGGCATAACCGCTTTTCCCGAATCGGCCGGTCTGTATCGCGCCTTGGGCACGGCCCAGTATCGTCTGGGAGACCTGCCCGCGGCCAAAGCCTCCTTCGAACGCGCGATCTCCTTGGACAAGGCCCATCCCCTGTCCTATTTTTTAATGGGTTCGACGCTGAAAAAGCTGGGCCAGACCGAGGCCGCCGAGCAGTATTTTCGCCAGGCTCGGCAACTGGACGCGCGATACAAATAGCGTTCAGTGTTCAGTTTTCAGTTTTCAGCGAACCACTGAACACTGAAAACTGAACACTCTGCATGGCAAATCAATTCAATACGGTCTGGGTCTGGCCGGCGTTGGCGGGCGCCGTCGCCGCAGTGCTCGCCGGTCTTGCCCCCTACGTCGGGCTGCTAGGCCCTTGGCCAGTGCGTTTCGGCTGGCTGTCTCTCGGAATTCTGGCGGCGGGCGGGCCGCTTTGGAATCGCTGGCGCCGAACGGTGCGCGAACAACGCTCGGCGCGTCGCTGCTTGGAACGATTGTGTCAAGCGGACCCGCGCGCCTGGGCGACCGCCTCGGCCGCCGCGACGGACCTGATCGACGACGCCAACTCGCCCTGGCGAGAAACGGTCGAGCGGCTGCAACAGGTCTTCGCCGAGTGGTCCGCGCAATGGGGCGAAGCCGAGCACGCGCGGGCCGCTTTGGAAATCCGCGCGCGCCGGGCCGCCGACCAGGCCGAGCGCGCTCGCGCGATTCTCGATAGCCTGCCGGAGCCGGTGCTCGCGATCGATCCTTACGATACGCTCGTGCTGGCCAATCCCAGCGCCGAACGGTTGTTGGGCCTCGATCCGCAAGCGGTCGGCCGGCGAGTCGCGGCGCAGTCTTTGCGGTCGCACCGGTTGGCCGCGGCGATCGATGAGTTGCGCCGCTATCGATCGCCGACCAGCCGTAGCGAAGAATTGGAGATCGAATCCGCCGACGGCTCGCTCCGCTGGTACGACGTGACGACCGCCACGATGTCCGCCGAGGGCGGCGCCGACGGTCAAAACACCGTGCTCTTCTTTCGCGACATTAGCGCCCAGAAAGTGAACCGGCGGCAAAATGCCGAATTCGTTTCCGCGGCCAGTCACGAAATGAAGACGCCGCTGGCCGGCATCAAGGCCTACGTCGAGCTGCTGGCCGACGGCGACGCCGAGGACGAAGCCACGCGCGAAGAGTTTTTGAGCGTCATCAACGGCCAGGCCGATCGCTTGCAGCGCTTGATCGACAACCTGCTGAATATCGCCCGCATCGAGGCCGGCGTGGTCAAGGTCAGCAAGCAGGGCCAGCCGCTCAACGATATCTTGGCCGAGGCGTTCCGCATCGTTCAGCCCGCGGCCGAGGCCAAGCAGGTCCAGTTCGTGCAAGACCTGAGTCCCTTGTACCTGGGGGTCTTGGTCGATCGCGACATGCTGTTGCAAGCGGCGATCAACCTGCTCTCGAACGCGGCCAAATACACGCCGCCCGGCGGACGCGTGACGCTGCGCAGCCGCCTGCTCGATCCCGAAGTGCTGTTCGAGGTGGAGGACACCGGGGTCGGCCTCAGTCCGGACGATTGCCAGCGCGTGTTCGACAAGTTTTATCGGGTGGAAAAAGACAAACAGATGGCTTCGGGCACGGGCCTGGGGTTGCCCTTGGCCAAGTACATCGTGGAAGACGTCCATAATGGCCAGCTCTCGGTCGAGAGCCGGCTGGGCGCCGGCAGCACGTTCAAAGTCCGCTTGCCGAGTTCAGTGCAAATGGGTTGATCGTAGACTTGGCGCCCGGCCGCATCGGAAAGCGGCAAGACGCTTCTGCGTGAAAGGAGAAAAGGCGATGAGTGCTCGAGTGTTGATGTGTGACGACGAGATTCATATCTTGCGGGCCGCCGAATTCAAGATCGCCAAGGCCGGCTTTAAGGTGCGGTGCGCCAACGACGGCCAGGCCGCCTGGGAGGCGATCCAGGAAGAGCGGCCCGACATGCTGATTACCGACTTTCAAATGCCGCGGCTCGACGGCCTGGGGCTGATCCGGCGGCTGCGCGAAGATCCGGCGACGCGAGAGTTGCCGATCGTCGTGCTGACGGCGAAGGGATTCGAAGTCTCGCCGCAGGAGCTGGCTGAGAAATGGGGCGTGTTGGCCGTGCTCGGCAAGCCCTTCAGCCCGCGCGAACTGCTGCGACTGGTCGAGAGCATCGCGGCGGGCCTGACCGCCGGCGCGGGAGCCGGACGCTGATATGAATCTGCCCACCGAAATCTTCGGCGAAGTCATCGTCGTCCACACGCCCGAAGAATTGGGCGCGGACCAGGCGGAGCATTTCGAGACCCTGCTGGCCGGCCTGGAGCGGCTGTGCGTCGTGCTGGATCTGGACAGCACCGAAGCGTTGGACGGGGCCGGCCTGACGGCGCTTTGGAATTCGCGCGACAATCTCCGCGCCTTGGGCGGCGACGTCAAGCTGGCGACCACCAATCCCACGAACCGCAAGATCCTGGAAATCACCCGGCTGGACCGGCAACTGGAAGTCTTCGACAGCGTGATCGACGCCGTGAAAAGTTTTCGCTAGCTCGCCATGATCCATCGCAACGATTCTCCGCAGCGCCTGGGCAACGTGCTCGTCGAGCGCGGCTACCTCTCGCCCGAGGGGCTGGCCGCGGCGCTGGAAAAGCAGCACGGCAACAAGAACAAGCTGCTTGGCGAAATCCTGATCGAGACCGAAGCCTGCTCGGAAGAACAGGTGGTCGAATGCCTGGCCGTCGAGTACGGGGCGCCTTACGCCCGGCTCGACGCTCGGATGTACGATCCGAAGGCCGTCGAGTTGCTGCCCCGCGAATACGTCGAAAAGAACCTCGTGTTGCCGCTGTTCGTCGTGCGGCGCACGCTGACCATCGCCGTGGCCGAGCCGTCGAACCTGTTTCTGATCGACGAGATCGAGGGATTGACGCAGCTCGAAGTGCAGCTCGTCGTCGCGACGTCGAAAGACATTCGCCGCGTGCTGACGAGTCTGCCGAATTCGAAGGTCTTCGTGATCGACGACATCATCGAGGACTCGGAAAGGGCCGACGTCACGCTGATCGAGGAGGCCATTGAAGACATCGGCGACCTGGAGGAAATCGCCGGCCAGTCGCCCGTGATTCGGCTGGTCAACTACATCATCTACAACGCCGTCAAGGAGGGCGCCAGCGACGTCCATATCGAACCCGCGGAGCGCTGCCTGCGAATTCGCTATCGCATCGACGGCCGGCTGTATAAGTCGCTCGAAGTTCCGCAGCATCTGCTGGGCGCCGTGACCAGCCGCATCAAGATCATGGCGTCGCTCGACATCAGCGAGCGCCGACTGCCGCAAGACGGCCGCATTCACGTGTTGCTCGACGGCCGCAAGATCGACCTGCGCTGCAGCACGTTTCCCATGAGCCGCGGCGAAAAGACCGTGATTCGCGTGCTCGACACGCGGACCGTGTCGCTCGTGCTCGAAGAACTGGGCTTCGCCGAAGACATCCTGGCGCCTCTGCACGAACAAATTCGCAACCCCAATGGCATCGTGCTAGTCACCGGCCCCACGGGCAGCGGCAAATCGACCACGCTCTACGCCGCGCTGAACGCCATCAGCTCGATGGAGAACAACATCTGCACGGTCGAAGACCCGATCGAGTACCACTTGCCGCTGATCAACCAGTTCCAGGTCCAAGAGCGGGTCGGACTGACGTTTTCCAAGGCGCTGCGGACGCTGCTGCGGCAGGATCCCGACGTGATCATGGTCGGCGAAGTCCGCGATGAAGAAACCGCCCGCACCGCGATCCAGGCGGCGCTGACCGGCCATCTCGTGTTCAGCACGCTGCACACCAACGACGCCTGCTCGGCGATCACGCGGCTGGTGAACATGGGCGTCGAGCCGTATCTGATCAGCGCCGCTTTGAACATGGTCCTGGCGCAGCGGCTGGTGCGGCGGATTTGCGGCAAATGCCGGCAGCCCTACGAGCCGCCGCGGCCGATGCGCAAGGCGCTGGAAAAGATGGGCTACGAGATGCACGAGTTCTTCCGCGGCGTCGGCTGCAAGCGTTGCCGCAATACGGGCTATAGCGGGCGCGTCGGCATCCACGAGCTGCTGGTGATGGATGACGAGCTCAGCGACGCGATCATTTCCAATCCCTCGATCGGCGCAATCCGCGAGATCGCCCAGCGCCGCGGCATGGTCACGCTCAAGCACGACGGCTTTCGCAAAGTCCGCGAAGGCATCACCACGCTGGAGGAAGTGCTGCACGTCGCCGGCGACGCCCGCGAATTGGTCGGGGTGGGGGGGAAGGGAGCGGAGAGCGGGGAAGAGGAAGTAGGAGCAAGTAAGGAGTTAGGAGTCAGGAGTTAAGAGGCTCCCTCTCCCTTCGGGAGAGGG
>DATNEC010000426.1:0-10904 GCA_035606815.1 Pirellulales bacterium | reverse complement strand
AGACTCGCGGGCGTCGTCGGTTGCCGCCCGAGGCGAACCGAGGGACCGCTTCGGCAAAGAACCAATAAACCTTTACAAAAAGTGACTTATGCGATTCCCGGATAAATTCGAGCCCGAAAAAGCCGCGCCTGGCGCATCGTTTGCTGCTTTGCCCCAGCCATTCGAGTCTGAAAGCGCCCGCAAGCCTTCGGATGCGATGCCCAGTGGCGGCGGTTGCCACGGAACAGGCGAGACCTACCAAAACCCGCGTTTGTCAAGGAGGATCGATCCATGTTAGTGCTCAGTCGAAAAGTCGGCGAAAAACTCGTCATCGGCGATGGGATCGTGATCACGGTCAATCGGATCGTCGGCCACCGCGTCAGCATCGGCGTCGAGGCCCCGCCCCACGTTCGGATCGTGCGAAGCGAATTGCAGGTTCACGACCATGAGCAAGCCGCCGAGCGGCATGTAGACGGCGGCCATTCCGTCGAACTCACGCACGCTTGACGTCTCATTCGGCGCCGCGGCGAGACGCATCGCTGGCGAAGCTGCGGACGACTTTTTCAATCGCCGCCGCGGCCCGGTCGACGACGTCGGCCCCTTCGAGCAGCACGGGATGGTGCAAAACGAGACTCCCCGCGGCCGCGCGTTTCGTTTCAGCCAAGTCGCCGATCGCGCGGCAACGCCGTGGGCTCCGTAGCGAGAAGCCGCGAAAACCGGCGTCCAACGCGACGCCCTCGGCCTGCACCGCCGCAATCAATTCTTCGCGGGGCCGGCCGTGCAGTTCTTCGGGCAAGTATTGCAGCCCCAGCTTGTAATACGCCGGGGCCGCCGGCGCCACCCGGTTGACCAGCGATCTCAGCCCCGGCAAACCGGACCAAGCGCGCGATAGCCGCTCGACGGCCCGACTTCGGATGGAGTTGCGCCCTTCGAGCTTGGCCAACTGCGGCAACAGCACGGCGGCTTGAATTTCGCTCAGCGGGAAGGCGTGGTTGCCCTGCTCGCAGAACACCTTGATGCGTTGATGCACCTCGGCGCGTCGCGTCAGCACCGCGCCACCTCGTCCGGCGGTCAACAGTTTACTGCCGCCGAAGCTCAGCACACCCGCGTCGCCCCAGGCGCCGGCCGGGCGGCCCTCGATCACGGCCCCGTGCGCCTGGCAGGCGTCTTCGACGACGGCCAAGCCGCGCTCGGCCGCGAAGGCCAGCACCTCGCGCATCGGAACCAAGCCGCCGTGCAAGTGCGAAACCAGAACGGCGCAAGTTTTGTCGCTTGAAGCCTCGGGCAGTCTGGCGGGATCAAGGTTCCAGTTGTGCGGATCGATATCCACCAGCACGGGCACGGCGCCGATCGCCTCGATGGCCCGGAAATTGCCCGGAAAGTCGTAACCCGCCAAGATCACCTCGTCGCCCGGTCCCACGCGCAAACCGCGCAGGGCCAACTCGACGGCCATCGTGCCCGAGCAGCAGAGGCTGACGTATTCCAAGTCGTACATCTGGGCCAGGGCCTGGCGCAGCCGATCGCCGTGCGGTCCGTGGTAGCGGCCCCAACTGCCGTCCGCGAAGGCTTGCTGCATCGCGGCCAATACGTCGGGATCGGCCAAGGGCCAAGCGGGCGGCCCTTCGGGCAGAACCGCCGGACCGCCGTGGATTGCCAGCGGGGAAACGGTCGTGCTCAACGTCGAGGGTTCCGGCTTCATACTTGTAACGCAGATCGTACTCGCGTATGCTCGCGTAGGTTATGCTTTAGCATAACTTCTTCCGTGGACGAGCGTTATGCTAAAGCATAACCTACTCGCTAGAGCATGACTTACTTCAATACGCGCTCCGGGCGATTGCCGCCAAGAACCATGACGTCCAGTATTCCTTCCGAGTCGACCGGCCGCGTGCGTTTTATCATGCTGGGCGGCTTCTTGGGCGCCGGCAAAACGACGACCATCGCCCGTCTGGCACGGCATTTCATCGATCAAGGCTGCAAGGTCGGCTTGGTGACGAACGATCAGGCTTACGGCCTCGTCGATACCCGGTCGCTGCAGGCGCAGGGCTTTCGGGTGGGCGAGGTGACTGGCGCCTGCTTTTGCTGCAAGTTCAACGATCTGGTCGCCACGGCCGCGCAGTTGGCGGCGGACGACCAACCCGACGTCATCATCGCCGAGCCGGTCGGAAGTTGCACCGATCTGGCGGCCACGGTCATCGAACCGCTCAGGCAGCTTTACGGCGACCGCTACGAGATCGCGCCATTGGCCGTGCTGCTCAAGCCCGACCATGGCCGCAAGATACTGGCCGATGAGCAAGGTCTGGGGTTTTCGCCCAAGGCGGCCTACATCTTTCTCAAGCAACTTGAAGAAGCCGACGTGGTCGTCGTCAACAAGATCGACCAGCTCGACGCCCAAGTGCTCGACGATCTGTTGCGACTGACTCGCGAGCGGTTCCCCGGCAAGGAGATTTTGGCGATGAGCGCTCGGCAGGGCCAAGGATTCGACGCGCTGGTCGAAGCCGTCAGCCGTCCCGAACCGCGGCGGCTGCGAACGCCCGAGGTCGATTACGATATCTATGCCGAGGGCGAAGCCGAGTTGGGCTGGCTGAACTGCTCGCTCAAGGTCCGCTCCGCCCGCGCTTTCGACGTCGACCGGGCGTTGGTCGATTTGGTCCGCGGTTTGCAAAACGCCTTTGCCGAGATTTCGGCCGAGCCGGCCCATCTCAAGGTGCTGGCCGACGCGGCCGGCGCGACGGCGATCGCCAATCTGGTCAGCGCCGACGCCGGGGTCGAGTTGTCTCTGGCCTCCGGCGCCCGGGCCTCGACGGCCGAATTCACGATCAACGCGCGCGTGGCGGTCGATCCCGAGGCGCTTTCCACGCTGGTTTCCGAGGCGGCGGTCGAGTTGGCCTCGCGGCACTCGCTCGACTGCGAGATCGCCGACTTGCAAAGCTTTCGGCCAGGGCGGCCGTTGCCGACGCACCGCATGCCGCTCGGGCAAGGCTGATGGCGGCCGGCCCGCGTGTTTGACAGCTCCGCAGCCGCGTTGCTAGAGTTGCCGTGCGGGCGGGCGAAGCGCTCGATTCGCGGGCAAAAGGATGGGTGGCCGAGTGGTCTAAGGCGGCAGTCTTGAAAACTGCTGTAGGAGTGATCCTACCGGGGGTTCGAATCCCTCCCCATCCGCTTAACTTGGAACCTTGCATTCGGAACCCAAACCCCATGCGGCTCCCCGAAACCGAAGCCGAACTCGATGGGCCGAACATGACGCCCGTCATCGATATGGTCTTCTTGCTGTTGATCTTCTTTTTGTGCGCTACGCGCTTCGATCAAGAAGAACGCGAGGTGTCGGCCGTGCTGCCCGAGGTCGTGCAGGCGGAGCCCTTGTCGATGCCGCCGCAAGAATTGGTTGTGAATGTCGCTCGCGACGGCCAATACATCGTGGCCCAGCAGACGCTTTCCGAAGGGCAGCTTGCCGCGCTGTTGCGAGACGCCGGAGAAAAGAACCCTGGCACGCAGGCCGTGTTGATTCGCGGCGACGCCGAGGCCGCTTGGAGGGCGGGCGTGCGAGTGATGGGCCTTTGCAATCGGGCCAACATCGTCAATTACCGAGTGGCGGTGATCGAAGAGCGCTGAGCGCGACGAGAACCGAGGGGGGGCGCAAAGCACGGCCTATGCCATTCAACTCGTCCTCTTGGAAACGCCGATGGGGCCTTCGCCGCTGGCCGCTGTGGAGCGCCGCGGCATTGGCCATTGCGCTGGCCGCGTGGGTTTTTCCTCGCCGCATCGAACGGATGGTCGCCATCGACGGCCAGAACCGATGGGCCGTCGATCGCGCCGCCGGGCCGCGCGAGATTGCATGGCAGCCGCCCGACGAACTGTCTGGCTTGGCGCCACCGCATGACCCGCCCTACGAAGCGAGCCATCCGCACCTGGCCGACGGCGGCGCGATGCTCTACCTGACGGTCCGAGAAGCGGCCGGCGACGCCGATATCTACCGCTCTCGATTCATCGACGGCCGTTGGCAGCCGGCCGCCGCGATGATCGAGTGGAACACGCCTTGGGATGAACAGGGCGTCGCCGTCAGCGCCGACGGGCGCGAACTCTATCTGGCGTCGGACCGCCGCGGAGGCCAGGGCGGCTTCGATCTCTACGTCTGCCGTCGGCTTGCCTCGGGCTGGAGCCTGCCGGAAAACCTGGGGCCGCATATCAATACCGCGGCCGATGAATACGAGCCGGCTCCGACGCCCGACGGATTGCAACTCTTTTTCGCCTCGGACCGGGCCGACGATCGCTCGCTCTTCGAGATCTATTCGGCACGCCGCGCCGCACGAGGCAAGCGCTGGGCGAACGTCGAACTGAACTCGCAAACGAGCTTTGCCGGCGCCAACCAGCGCTCGCCCAACGTCTCGGCGAACGGCTCGCTTTTGTATTTCGCGTCAGACCGCCCGGCCCGAGCCGGCGAGCCGCGGAATTTCGATCTCTATCGCATCGCCCTCGCGGAGCCTGGCCGCCGGCCGGAAAACCTCGGCCGGAGCGTGAATTCTTCGGCCGACGAAATGCAGCCCAGCGTTTCCTCCGAAGGCTTCGCCATCCTGTTTGCCCGCGGTCCAACGTCGGCCGGCGCGCCGGCAACGATCGTGCGCAGTGCCGCCGCCGAAGTTCGCCGCGTGACGGGCTGGGACACGAGCCGCTGGCAAGCTTTGAAAGCGGTCTGGCATAAGGCATTCTTGGCGACGGCGTTGCTCCTCGGGCTGGCCGCGGCTGTCTATGGTTCGAGGGGTTGGCTCCGGCAAAGCGCCTCGATGGCTCGGTTCCTGGCCGCGAGCCTGTTCGTGCATGCGCTCGTGCTGTGGCTGATGCTGATCGTGCCGCTGAGCCAGGAAATCGTCGAACGGGTCGAAGAGATTCGCGTCAGCGAGGGGACGGCCGAACTCTTCGACGACGACACGCGCCAATCGCACCTGGCGGGCAAGGCGGCATACGAGAAAGTCGCCGACCTGCAGGGCGCCGAGCCGGTCGCGGCGCCGGTCGTCCGGAGCGTTACGGCGCCGCAGAACTTTCCCCTCCGCGGCGACTCGCCGGCGCTGCCCGCCGAACTTGCTCGGCGATTGCCGGCGGACCGCCTGATCTTTGCGCCGCCTCTTCGTCCGGCGACCGCCACGGCGCGAGACATCGACCGAGCGGCGGCCGACGTCGCGCGGCTGGCGGAGATCGAACCGCTTGCCGTCCCGCCGCCCGAGCGCGTCGAGATGCCGGCGGAGCCGGCGCTGGTGCGGGCTGTCGAACTGGCCCGCGAAGCGCCGGCGCCGATCGCGCTCGAACCGGAAGCAAGCGATAGCCCCTCGATGCTCGCTGCGGAGTTGCGACGCATGACGATCGCCGCCCAAAGGCCCGGCCCGGCGGATTCGCCCTCTGCGGCGACAGCCACGCCGCGGAAAGTCGAATTCGCGCGAAACGAGCCTCGCTCGACGCCGATCGCGGCGCTAACCGATGAACAGCCCGCCTCGACGCAAGCGGTCGCGACGCCCCAAGAGGCCCCGCTGCCGGCGCCGGTGATCGAACTGGCCGCGACCGCGGCGGCGCCTTTGGAAATGAGCAACAAAACGCCGAACGAGCCGGAAGGGCCGCGTCGACCGCGCGACCTCAAGTTGGTTCTCGGCGCCTTGGCGGAAAGGGCCGTCGAAGCGGCGCCCTCGGTCAGCCCGCTGGCGACGCAATTGCAGCGTCCGGCCGCGCGTGCCGCGCCCGTGGCGTATGCCGAAGACAACGTGGGCATGCAGGCCATGTTCTCGCTGCGGCAAGGCGATCTGCGGCGAGAATTCATCGACCTGGTCGGCGGCAACGAGCAATCGGAAGCGGCGGTCCGGCGCGGCTTGCAGTGGCTGGCGGAACATCAACATGCCGACGGCCGTTGGAGCCTGCACCAACTCGACCCGCCCGAAAAGAAACTGCCCGCCACGAGCGGCGCCGGCAGCGTTCAATCCGACACGGCGGCCACCGGGCTCGGACTGCTGCCCTTTCTCGGCGCCGGCCACACGCACTTAAGCGGCGAGCACCAAGGCGTCGTCGCGCGGGCCGTCCAGTGGCTCGTCGAGCATCAAAAGCCCAATGGAGATTTGTTCTCCGACCCGCCCTCGAACGCCTATATGTACAGCCATGCCATCGCGGCGATCGCGCTCAGCGAAAGTTATGGTCTGAGCCAAGACGCGAAGTTACGCGACCCGGCCCAGCGGGCGCTCGATTTCATCGTCGCGGCCCAACACGCGGGCGGCGGCTGGCGATATCGCCCCGGCGAACCGGGCGATACGTCCGTCGTCGGCTGGCAAATCATGGCGCTCAAGAGCGGCGAGATGGCCGGGCTGAACGCGCCCCAAGCGGCGCTCGACGCCGCAGCCAAATGGCTTGCGTCGGCCGCGGGCAGCGGCGCGGCGCTGGGGACGTTCGGCTACCAGGGGCCGGGCGCCTCGCCGGCGATGAGCGCCGAAGGCCTCTTGTGCAGCCAGTTCCTGGGCAGCCGCCGCAACGACCCGGCGCTCAAGGCCGGCGCCGAATATCTCTTGAAAAACCTGCCGCAGCCGGGCGGCGAGAGCAGCTATTATTGGTACTATGCGACGCAGGTCATGTACCACATGCAAGGCCCGTACTGGGCCGCCTGGAACGAGCGCCTGCGCGACATGCTCGTCGCCGCACAAATCAAGGACGGCCCGCCGGCGGGAAGTTGGGAGCCTCGCGATGCGTGGGAACAGCAAGGCGGCCGGCTCTACGCCACTTCGTTGCGGCTGTTGATGCTCGAAGTATACTATCGCCATCTGCCGCTCTATGGGGCGCTGGAATAGCCGGTCATTGTCTCTCATGAAGGTAAACGCCATGCGATCGCTCCGACGACAACTTTTGCTGCTGGTCCTCTTGACAATGGTGCGCCCCGTCGCCGCCGCGGAGCCGGCGGCCGGTTTTCCGCTCAAAGACGGCGATCTGTGGGTCATGGCCGGCGATAGCATCACGGCCCAGCACCTGCACTCGAATTATTTCGAAGCTTTCTGCTATGCCCGGTATCCGCAATGGAAGTTCGCCTTTCGCAATTCGGGAGTCGGCGGACATACGATTCCGTCGACGCTCGCCCGCTTCGACTACGACATCGCCGCCTGGAAGCCGACCATCGTCTCGGTGGAACTCGGCATGAACGACAAGGGCGGCACGCCGACCGACAAGTTCCTGTCGAACATGAAGACCATGGTCGAGCGCATTCGCTCGATCGGGGCGCGGCCGGTGATTTTGGCGGCCAGCCCCGTCAACAATGGCGAAACGCTCGACCGGCTGGGCGGCGGCAACCAGCGGTTGCACGAGTATGCAGACGCACTGAAAACGTTTTGCGACGCGGAACACGTGCCGTACGCCGATCAATTCCACGCGCTCATCGATCTGTGGGGCCGGAACAAGCCGCGAGAAATTTTGGCCAATGCGAATTCCACGCTCAGGCAGCTCGCCCAAGACGATTCGCTTGCCGGCGTCGAGCATTTGAGAATGTTTCTGGCGGCGCAGGAGAAAAACGCCGACAAGCCGGTTTCGATGCACGGCGACGCGGTGCATCCCGGCGCCACGGGCCAGTTGATGATGGCCGCGGCGCTACTGCGCGAACTGGGCGCTGAAAGTTTTGTCAGCAACATTTCGATCGACGCGAAGGGCGCGCTCGTCGAGGCGAAAGGCTGCCGGGTGGACGGCATTGGTTTGCGCGACGGCGCGCTGAGCTTCGATCGGCTCGACGAGCGGCTGCCGTTTCCGATTCCCGACGACGCCCGCGAGGTCGTGCCGTTTTACCCGGCGATCCTCGAGCTGAGCCAGTACACGTTGAAGATCACCGCCCTGGCGCCGGGTCAATACGTGCTCAAGATCAACGGCGTCGCCGCGGCGGAACTTTCCGCCGAACAGTTGAACGCGGGCGTGAACCTGACGGCGCTCGGACCGGCGTCTTCGCCGAGCGGCGACGGCCCGATCGCCGCTCAGGGGCGCGCGATCCTGGCCGCCGTGGCGGCGAAGGAGGGCTTGGTCAGCCAATGGCGAGCCCTGTCTCAAAAGGCCCACGCCGGCGGCGCCGCCGAGGAGCTGAACGAACAACTGGCGGCGTTGACGACGAGCGTGGAACAGGCCGACGCGAAAATCCGCGAGGCGGCCCAACCTCAAAAGCTACACTTCGAACTAGCCCCCGCAAAGTAAGCTTTTGCGGGATTTCCGGCCCCGCCCGGCCGCGGTCTGCGACCTAGACTTGAAAAGTCCGAGCTTCGCAAGCGGCAACCCGCCGTGGCGTCAGGCGAGAAAATCTCCCATGAGCAAACATTCGGCCCAGATCGCGTTCCTGCTGTCGGCTTGCCTGGCATTGACCGGCTGCGGCAGCGGCATTCCCGACCCGACCGACTCGCTTCGCGAATTCGTCGCGGCGGCGTTCGACCGCGCCGCGGCCGACAACCGCTTGCGGGCCGAGTTCGATTTGGAGCCGCCGCGAGTCTCATCGAAGGAAGTCGATTCCCTGCTCGAACCGCGCACGGCCGAAGTCGCCATTGGCGCCGTCGATCGGGTGATCAAGGGGAAAGACGTCGAGGGCTGGGTGATCGAAAAACGCGATCGCGTGAAAGGCGGCGGGCGAGGCCGGATCAAGCTCGCACGCGATTCCGGCGACGACGGGCAGCGGATGTTCGTCTTCGTCTACGCCTTTCAAGACGGCGCCTGGGCGCTGAAAGACCAGAAGTGCCAAGGCCGCGGCTACCTGCCCGATGAGTTGAAGCGCTACTTCGAGCTAGCCAGGCCGATGGCCGTGGCGCGGCCGTGAAGTGGTCGAAACAAGCCCCGGCCGAGGGCGGCCGGGCTACATCGACGCAACCCAAATTCTTAGCTGCAGTAAAGCGCTAGCGACTCGCCATCTTCTCCGGGTAAATCACCAACTCGACCCGGCGGTTGCGCTCTTTGCCCGCCGGAGTGCCGTTCGAGACGACCGGGTGGTTCGCGCCGTGGCCGACGACGAATAATTGTTGCGGCTTCAGGTGGCTGTGCGTCGCCAGATAGTCGTAGACTGCCATGGCGCGGCCCAGCGAGAGATGGTGATTGTCGCGCCACATCTGGTTATTGATCGGATCGTTGTCGGTGTGCCCTTCGACGCCGATCAACTGGCTGGGGTAGGCGCGCGCGATTTCGGAGGCCACCGAATCGATCAACGACGACGCCGGTCCCAGCAAGCGGGCGCCGCCCGACTCGAACAATTGGTTGCCGGGCAGCTCGATGCGAACCACGTCGCCGTCGTGCCGCACCTCGACGCCGGGAATGTCGATCGAAGGAAGCTGCTCCTTGAGGCTGTTGTTGGCGGTGATCGTGGCCCCGGCCTTGCGCTTGACGGAGGCGGCCAGGGTTTCGACCTTCTTTTCCGTTACCGAACGTTCGTCGCGCAGCCGCGCCAATTGCGTCGTGGCGCCCCCCAATTGGTCGCGGACGGCGTCCAACTGGTCTTCGAGCACTTTGCGCTGCTGCTGGGCCTGGGCGAGCAATGTTTGGTGCTCCTGGTTGTCCTGGTCGAGCGTGTCGGCCCGCGTCTGCAACTCGAGATACTTTTGGTTCAGCGCAAGATGCTGCTGTTGCAGGTTTTGCAATTGCCCCTGTAGGACATACGGATTCTGGGCGCAGCCCGCCGCGGCGAGCAGCGAAACGGCCGGCAGTAAAACAGCAAGCAGTGCGATTGCGTGCGAGCAAGCCGCGCCTGCGACGAATCGCATGGCGACCCTTTCCGGGCTGAAAGAAATGAACGAAAATCCCGAAACTAAGCGGGAAGATCGTAGCGGCGAGGCCGAAACGGCACAAGGGCAGTCGGAAGAAATCGGGGTGTTGCAAAGCGGGAAGCACCCGGATTAAGCTGCTTGACAACGGTTACGCGAACATCCGCCACCGCCGAAGACGCGCCCATGCATCGACTTTCGCAGCTTTCGCGCCGCCGGTTTTTGCTAGGTTCCGCCGCAGGCCTGGTCGCCGGCATGCCGGCGCGCGCGTTGCGTGCGATCGAGCCGGTCGATGGGCCGACCGGTGTACCGACGGTCGACGAGCGAATTCGCAAGCTGGCCGACGAGGCGCCGCTGGCTTTGCAGTTCGAGGGCCATACCGCCGAGGATTGCGCTCGCTGGCAGAAAGCATTCGCCGCCCGATTGCGCGCGTCGCTCGGCCCTCACCAACCGCCGGCCGAATGGAGCACGGCGGTCGAGCGCAGCCTCGAATTGGAAGATCATCGCCGCGAAGAACTCGTGCTCTCCGCCGCGGGGCATTCGCCGCTGCCCGTTTATTTATTGCTGCCGCGCGGGTCCGGCGGCAAGCGGCTGCCGGGCGTGCTGGCGATCCACGGCCACGGCAAATTCGGCTACGATCCGGTCGCCGGCCGCGACGATCTGCCGGGCGTCGCCGAGGCGATCGACGAGAGCAACTATGACTATGGCCGGCAACTCGTGCGCCGCGGCTACGCGGTGGCCATCCCCTGCCTGACGCCGTTCGGGCGCCGGCTTGGAGACCGCGCGGCCTACGGCCAGCAAGATCCCTGCGGCGTCACCTATCTGCGGCTGCAATTGCTGGGCAAACTGCTGATCGCCGAAAACCTGCGCGATTGCCTATGGGCGATCGAGTTGCTGGCCCGGCACGAGCGAGTCGACGCGGCGCGACTGGCGTGCGTCGGGCTGTCGTATGGCGGGCGGATGGCGATGCTGACGGCGGCGCTGGAGCCGCGCATCCGGGCGGCGGTCGTCTCCGGGGCGCTGAATGTGATGCAAGAGCGCGTCGGGGTGCGATATAGTTGCGGCGCTCAGATCATTCCCGGTTTGCTCGAATACGGCGATGTGCCGGAGATCGGCTCGCTGATCGCTCCGCGGCCGTGCGTGTGGGAGGCCGGTTCGCGGGATCGCCTGGTGCAGAGCGCCTGGGCCGCGAAG
>DATNEC010000612.1:0-4166 GCA_035606815.1 Pirellulales bacterium | reverse complement strand
CACCAGCGTGCTCTTGAGCAGGCCGCTGCGGTCCAGGTCGCGCACCAGGGCGGCGAACGCCTGGTCGAACGGCGGCAGCTGCCCCGCCATGCCGGCCTTGATGCCGGTGTGCATGTCCCAGCCGCCGTAGGTCAGCGACACGAACCGCACGCCCGCGGCCACCAGGCGGCGCGCCATCAGCATCCGCTGGCCCGCGTCGTGGCGGCCGTACTCGTCGCGAACGCCCGGCGATTCGGCGTCGATGTTGAACGCCTCGCGGGCGGCCGGCGAACTAATCAGGCTGTAGGCCCGATCGTAGAAGGTGTTCATCGCGCCCAGCGCGTCGGACTTTTCCTTGTTGGCGAAATAATCGTTCACCGCCTCCAGCGCCGTGCGCCGGCGGGCGAAACGCGCGTCGTCCACGCCGCCGGCCAGGTTCAGGTCGCGCACCTTGAAGCCGCCGGCCGCCGGATCGGAGCCGAGGCTGAACGGGGCGAACGACGAACTGAGGTAGCCGGTGCTGGCGAATTCATTGGGGACATTGGGAACGCAAACGTAGGGTGGCAAATTGTTGCGCGGCCCGTACTCGTGGCTGACCACGCTGCCCATGCTGGGGAAGATCAGCGCCGGGCTCGGCCGGTAGCCGGTGAACATATTGTGCGTGCCGCGCTCGTGGGCGGCTTCGCCGTGCGACATCGAACGGACGACCGTGATCTTGTCGGCGATGTTCGCGGTTTTGGGCAGCAGTTCGGAGAATTCGGCCCCCGGAATCTTGGTCGGGATCGGCTTCAGTTCGCCGCGGTATTCGATCGGAGCGAACGGCTTGGGGTCGAACGTCTCCTGGTGAGCGGCGCCGCCAGGCAGATAGATATGAATGACGCTCTGGGCTTTGGCTTCGATGAAATCGTAATTCTTCTTCTCGGCCTGGGCGTGGCGAAGCTGGAAGAAATCGCCCAGCGTCAACCCGGTCCCGGCCAGAGCTCCGACGGTCAAGAACCCGCGACGACCCATCCTGACGTTAGCCATGCTTCTTCTCCCTCGCTGGTAGTGGATTGATCTATTGATGGCGCAACAACGCTCGTGCGAAACGATCCAACTAGGCCCGCGGGCCTAGATATTCAGCCAAGATTCTTCGCAATCTGCGCCGGGGCGGGACGTCACTCATTGACGCTTCCGGCATTGCCAAGTGCGGGGGATGGTCTTCTTTCGCACTTGGCGTTTGGGGTGGGCGGCGAGCAGCGCCAAGTTCCGCCTGCCGGAACGCCCGGTGTCTGCTCGGCCGGTTCTCCAGGGGCTTAAATTACCCGAGCGACCTTGGGAAGTCAAAGAAATTTGCAAAAATACATGTAGCTATGTTGATTTGTTTACTGAGCATAAGTACATGTTCATGCGCACCCCAATCGCACAAAATTAAAGATATTGTGCGAGGTGCAAGCAGGGCGGAAAGTCCAGCGAAATCGCCGCGGGACTCGGCAAGCACGGAATGTCGCGGCATTGTCGCTTTTCGCTCCCGCGACAAGGCGCCCTTTCGCAGAGCGAAAAGTGACTTTCCGGGCGGCGGGGCCGCCGCCCGGAAGTGACAATTTTGCAACGCCAGGGGGCGAACGCAAAGAGAACGGGAAAACAAGCGAGAATCAGAGCGGACAGCGGCCCGCCAAGGGAACGACGTCGGCAGACAAGGATGAGCGACTACACGCTTCCTTCAGAGGCGACCCGGCCGTTTCGGTCATTGAGTGGGGCTGCAATTCTTCGCGCAGCACGACCACGTTGGCCGGGGCTTCGATGCCCAGGCGAACTTTGTCGCCCGACAGCCGCACTACCGTGACCACGATCGAGTCGCCGAGCCTGATCCGTTCGTTTTCCTTCCGAGAGAGCACCAGCATGAGCCAACCTCCATGTGTGACTATTAGTGTAATTATGTATACTTGCAGCGCGCCTTCCGGTCAAGCGTGATTGACCGAAAACATTGCGGCTTTTGCGCAGCGGGCCGTCCATTGGCCCTTTCAGCGCAAAAGGACTCAGGCTGCCACAAGTTCCAAGGCCGGTGCGGCCACAAGCTGGGTCTTCTGAAATCGTTCGCCGCTGGAGCTGTAAAACAGCACCATGTTGCGCTCGGTTTCCCAAATGGCTGAAAACTTCACGGCCCGGGGACCGTGCAGGCAAAAGTACAAGCCACAGGGTTTGCCCCCTCGGAGCAAGATGCGCTCCGTCATCCGGAAAGCTCCGGTTTCGAGTTGGTCGAATTCGCACAAAGTTTCGTTGACGTAGTTCCGTAAGTCGTCCAGCGATTGAATTTGTCGTTCACTGATCAACATGAGCGCGGAAATCTCCTAGCTGTGTACGGTCGGTTGCGCAAGGAGGCAACGCGAGTACAGATCAGAGAATCTGGGTTGAGTGCAAGCAATGGATACTATCGGCAAGATAGCCGAGGCCACTTAGCCCTTAGATGGCCGGCCGAGGCAGAAGCGCGGATCTGCCGGCTTGCGGGAAAAGATTGAAGGCGAGGAGGGAGAGCGGGGACTGGTGGGTCGGGGATTCGCGGAAACAGGAATCCTAGCCGCCGCGCCGTTTTACAGCCGACCAGGGCGGCCTGGGCTGCGATACTATCGTGCGAAGAAGAAGTTGAATTGCTGCTCCAACTGCTTTGGTTTCCGGCGAGAAGATGGTAGAAGATTCGTGAACTCCGCCTCGGCCGGCGGCATCAAGGCGGTCGCTTGGACCAAGGGTTGTTCGATCAAAGCGGGGACTGAAGTTTGCTGAAGGGCTGAGGGCATCGGCGGCGGAACGACGCGCTCTTGAAGAAATCCGCGGGCGTCGCGGCGCAAGCGGTCGGCCTGTTCGCGTAGCTCATCCGCCCGCTCGAACAGGTTCTGCTGCTCCAGTAGCTCCGCGGCCTCGTCCAATTGCCGGCTGGCCGCGCGGAGGGCCGAAATCGTCGCCTCGTCGGCGGGGGACGACGAGGGAGCGGCGGCAGACCACGTCGGCGGCGCGGTCGGCCAAGGCTCGGGTTCGAGTTGGGAGAGCGTCTCTTGCTGGCGCGCTTCGCGATCGAGGGCGCGGATCAGTTTGGCCAGCGCATCGGGCTTGACTGTGAATTCGCTCCCTTCCAGGGCGCTGGCGCCGAGCCGCTCGCGCAAATCCATGATGACTTGCGCCGGCTCGCCCGGCGACAGCTTGTCCTCGGTGTCGCCAGAGCGGTCGCCTTGCAGATGTTCGACGTCGATGTCTTGAAACAGCCAATTCGCCGTCGGCTTGCGCGCGGCCGGCCCGATCGTGAAATCCTCGGTGGGCTTCATGGCGGTTCCGCAGATCGGGCAATTGCCGGGGCAAGCGTCCGGCCGCAATCCGTCGCTCCACCTGGATCGCAGCTTCGACGGTTTCCGCGTCTCGGCCGCCTGAAGCTGCTCGTTCAGTTTGCGAGCGAATTCGAGCACCTCGGGATTCGCTTCGAAGAGCCCCGGAGCGCTTTCGATGATTGGCTCGTTGCGATCCGCGGCGGGCTGATCGTCGGCCGGCAAGTCCGCATTGGAGTTGGCCCCCGCGCCGAACATGACTTGTCCTGTCTGCCGTTCCTTATCCGCCACGTTGCTCGCCGCCGTAGATGAAGGCTGCTTGCCGTTGGGCCGAGGCGGTTCCGATTTGGTACTCGCCGTTTCCTCCGCAAGCGCGGCGGATTGAACCGCCTCGGCGGCGGGCGGCGGCAACTCTTCATCCTCGGCCCCAAGGACGAAGCTCGACCAGCAGGCCCAGCCCAAGATCGTCGCTCCCAGGCCCTTACGAATGAAATACGGCATGTTCGCCTCCTTGTACACGCATGGGCGCCGTCCATGGCGCGAGCCGAAAAAGGGTCGGCCCTGGGCCGAGATGCTATTGGCGGCGGGATTATAGGACCGGGGCGGGCTTTTTAGGAAGCTCAATCTGCGGCGGATACGGCCGGCACGAGGCGTCGGCCTGGCGCAAACGGCCGCTTGCAACCCGGCGCCCGCTCGGGGCGAAGACTGTGCGTCGCCGCCATTGCGCGAACCCATTACCTCCCAACGACGATGTCTTCGGATTCAAGGAAAAACAAAAAACAATACAAATTCGTAAGTTATCGATTTACGAATTCCGCCAACTGCATGGCAAGAGAAAAACGGCCCACAGAGGACTTTCCCATTTCCGCGGCCAGGGCGGCCTTCGAGGCGCCT
>DATNEC010000611.1:0-3101 GCA_035606815.1 Pirellulales bacterium | reverse complement strand
CCCGAAGAGGTGCTGCGCCGCGCCGAACTGCTGCTGGCGCCTTACGGAGTGTTCACGACCGTGCCGCTTTCGGAGCAGCCGTCGAACCGTTTCTTGACGAACGAGATTCAAGGGCTGGAAGCCTTCGGCGTGATCAACCCGGCGGTCTTTCTGTCGGTCGCCGCGCTGGTGCTGAACGTGCTGATGACGCGGCTCACCGAGCAGCAGCGCGTGGTCGTCGGCACGCTCAAGGCGCTGGGCTATCTCGATCGCCAGGTGTTCGCCCACTTTCTCAAGTTCGGCCTGTGCATCGGGCTGCTGAGCGGCGCGCTGGGCACGGCGCTGGGCTATTGGTTGTCGGGCGCCATGACGGCCATGTACCGCACCTTCTTCGAATTTCCCACGCTGGCGAACCGCTTTTACGCCGACACGTTCGTCAAGGGCATGCTCATCAGCCTGGTTTGTTCGCTGATCGGCTCGGTCCACGGGGCGCGCTCGGTGCTGAAGCTGGAACCGGCCGAGGCCATGCGGCCCAAGCCGCCCGCCCAAGGCGGCGCGATTTGGCTGGAGCGGTTCCGCGGTTTCTGGGGCCGCTTGAGCTTCGCCTGGCGAATGACGCTGCGCAACGTGGTGCGGCATCGCTTTCGTTCGGCCGCCGGCGCGTTCGCCGCGGCGATGGGCGCCTCGCTGTTGGTGAACGCCTTGATGCTCGTCGCCGAAACCAATCACATGATCGATTTCCAGTTCGAGCAAGTGCAGCGCAGCGACATCGACCTGGCGTTCAAGGACGAACGGGGCCGCGACGCGCTGGACGAAGCGCGGCGATTGCCGGGCGTCGACCGCGCCGAACCCGTACTGAACGTCGCCTGCACGTTCGCCAACGGCTCGCACACGCGCAAAGGGGGCATCACGGGGCTCGATCCTCGGGCCCGGCTGACCATCCCTCGCGACGCGGCGGGCCTCCCTTTGCGCATTCCTTCCGCCGGGCTGACGATGAATCGCAAGCTGGCCGAACTGCTGCACCTGAAGCACGGCGACACCGTGATGGTCCATCCGATCAAGGGCCTGCGAGAACCGCACGCCGTGCCGGTGGCCGAGATCAACGACGCCTACCTGGGGCTGGCCGTGTATGCCGACATCCACTACCTCAGCCGGTTGGTCCACGAGGAGTTCGCGGTTTCCGGCGCGCAGCTCCTCGTCGAACCCGGCGCCGAGAGCCGCGGCGCCTTGTATCGCGAGTTGAAGCGGCTGCCGGCTCTGCAAGCCGTCACGGCGCGGGCCGATACGATCGCCAACGTCATGGATACGCTGGTCAAAAACCAGCGGGTGTTCATCTTCCTCTTGGTGATGTTCGCCGGGGTGATCTTTTTCGGCAGCGTGCTCAATTCATCGCTGATCGGCCTGGCCGAGCGGGCCCGCGAAGTGGCCACGCTGTTGGTGCTAGGCTACAACGAAAGACAGGTGGGCGGGCTGTTTTTGCGAGAGAGCCTGCTGATCAACACCCTGGGCACGCTCGCCGGCTTGCCGTTGGGATATTTTTTGAACGTGGGCATCGCGATCGCCTACGACACCGATATGTTCCGCATTCCGGTGATCGATCCGAAGAAGATTTGGGTGGCGGCCTTGGTGCTCGGCACGTTGTTCGCCCTGGCGGCGCACGCGATTGTGCAACGAACGATTTGGCGGATGAATTGGCTCGAAGCGTTGAAGACGAAGGAGTAGGTCGAATGACTTCTCGAATAAGCATAATCCTGCTCACCGCCGGACTGCTCATCGTGGGCGCGGCCTACGCTTGGTACTCGCCTGGCGCGCGGGTCGAGGCGGCGCGGGCAGGCTGGGAGCCGATTCGCGAATATGTCGACGAAGAGGGGCGCACCCGGCTGCCCAAGACGCACGAAATCACGATGCCCTTCGCCGGCCGCGTCGAGCCGATCGAATTGATCGAAGGCGCGCCGGTCAAGGCCGGGCAGGTCGTGGCCCGCGTCGTGCCGCAGGATCTTGGGCTCGACGTCGCCGAAGCGCGGGCCGCCGTCGATCGGCTCGAAGCCTCGATTCGCGAAAACGACGACGCCTCGGTCGAACTGACCGGCCTCAAGCAATCGGTCAGTTACGTCCAATCGATGGACCGCACGGTCGAAGCGGCGGCCGAGCGCGTCAAGAGCGGCGAGGCCAAGCTGGACTATGCCAACAAGCAACTGCGGCGGATGCAAACGCTGCGCGAAAAAAGCGCCAGCAGCGAAGAGCAGCTCAATTCGGCCGAGATGTCGCAGGTCGAGGCCGACGTCGGCTATCGGCAAGACGTGTTGATCCTCAGCGCGCTGAAGAGCTTGCAGGCGGCCACGGCCTTGATTCCGACCGTAGTCCGCCAGTACATCGACCGCAAGAAGCTCAAGCACGACGTACTGGCCGAGGAGCGGGCCCAGGCCGAAATCAAGCTCAAAGAAGCCGAGCGCGATCAGCGGCGCGGCGAGATGACCAGCCCGATCGACGGCGTGGTGCTGGAACGGTTCGAGACCAACGAACGCCAATCGCCGGCCGGCACGCTGCTGCTGACGATCGGCCGGATCGACGAGTTGGAAGCCGAGGCCGACGTGCTAAGCCAGGACGTCGTCAACGTAAAGCCGGGTCAAAAGGTCGAGATCTACGGCCCGGCGATCGGCCCGCGGCCGGCCCGCGGCACGGTCGGCCGCGTCTACCCGGCCGGCTTCACCAAGACGAGTTCGCTGGGCGTCGAGCAGCAGCGGGTCAAGGTGGTGATTCGCTTCGCCGAAGGCGAGCTGGCGCGGCTGCGCGGCGAGCGCGATCTAGGGGTCGGCTACCGCATTCGCGTGCGGATCTACACGGCCGAGAAATCGCGGGCGCTAGCGATTCCGCGCTCGGCGATATTCCGCGGCCCGGCCGGCGACTGGCAGGCCTACGTGGTCCGCGGCGGCGCCGCGCGCCTGCAATCGCTCAAGGTGGGACTGTTGAACGACGAGCGGGTTGAAGTGACCGCCGGGTTGGAGGAAAACGAAATCGTGATCTTAGCGCCCGAGACGAACCTCATGGATGGCGCCCGCGTCCAGCCGGTGCTGCCGGACGGCTCTTGATCGACCTAACAGGCGCGCTCAACGTCTCCGCCG
>DATNEC010000604.1:0-6669 GCA_035606815.1 Pirellulales bacterium | reverse complement strand
ATCCGCATCGCCAGGCGGACCGTGAAGTCTTCGTCGGTGACGTAGCCGGCGAAGTGCTCGGTGTTCTTTTCGACCAACTCGCGCTCGCCCGATTCGAGCTGCACGCGATAAATGTCGTGGACCTGCGGATCGCGGTCGTTGAGGCCGACCAAGATCTCGCCTGGAATACGGTGGCTGACGGCCTGTACCTGCGCGTTGACCTTTTCGAGCGGCGTCAGATCCTTGGTCTGGCGCGTGGCGAGGTCGACGCAATAGACGTGCCAGTCTTCGTCGCCGCCGACGTCCTGCAAATAAAGAACATGTTCGTTGGTGTAGGCCCAAAAATACGTGCGGATGCCCCGGAGCTTGTCTTCGGTCACGGGGCGCGCGGCCGAAGGATCGCCGATCGGCCCGACCCACACGTTCAACACGCCCTCGACCGGCGCCAAGTAGGCGAGCTGCTTGCCGTCGGGACTGATTCGGGCCGCCGTCCGGTCCGGATTGCCGAACAGCGTTTCGCGCGGAATCAGCGGCGCATTCTTAAGATACTCCGGGTTGGCGGGTGCGCTCTCCACGGCGGGTTCCTCCGGCTTGCTTGAGGCGGCTTTCAGTTGGTCCTTTGCTCCCTCTTCCGCTGCAGCGGGCATGGGGGGCATCGGTTTGTCTTGGTCGTTCGCTTCCGCCGCCGGAAGTTTCTCGGCCGGTCCAGCGGCGACGGCCTCTTGCTTGGAATTGGCCGCGACCGGGCTGCCCGACGGCTTGTCGGCGGCAGGGTTGCAGCCGATCGACAGTACAAGCACGGCCGGCATCCAACAACGCGCTGCTTTCATGGTGGGGGATCTCCGGCAATATCTCGACATGGGACCGCTCGATTAAGCCCTTGCCGCCAAGGATAGCGGATGCGGCATGAAAAGGGATAGAGGGCGCCGCTCCCCGAATTGCACTCACCGAATCAGAATAGATGGTCCCTGGCTTTCCAAAGCGTTAGCATGGACGGCATGGTGCAGGCCGCCATCAACCGCAACGCAATGCAATCTTCGCCGTCGCGATACCAGCCGCTGGTGATCGTGCTGGCGGCGTTTGCGGCGGGCATCTTCTGCGATCGACGGGCGCCGCTGCCGGTCGAAGCCTGGTGGCTCGCCGCGGTCGTGAGTTGGTGCGGCTGGCTGTTCGTCTGGCGGCGACGCCGCGAACGAATGTCGGCGGCGGCGCTAGCGCTCTGCCTGGCGTCGCTGGGCGGGGCCTGGCATCATGCCCGCTTCCATCTCTTTGCGCGCGACGAACTGGGTCTGTACGCGAGCGAGGAACCGCACCCGATCTGCATCGAGGCGGTGGCGGAGGGCGGAGCGCAGCGATTGCCGGCCGGCCCGGACGACCCGCTGTGCGCGATTCCGCGGCACGACCGCAGCCGGCTGGAATTGCGGCTGACCGGCTTGCGGCAAGGCGAGCGCTGGCAAGGCGCTTCGGGCCGCGCCCGTCTGCTGGTCGACGGGCATTTGCTCGGCGTGTATGCGGGAGATCGCTTGCAAATCTTCGGCCAACTCTCAGCGCCCGCCGGCATGCAAAACCCCGGCGAATTCGATTTCGCCCGACATGCTCGCGGCGACCGCCAGTTGAGCTTGCTTTCGGCCGACTTTCCCAATTGCGTCACGCTGACCAGCGCGGCAAGCGACTGGAACTTTCGGCGCCTGTTGGAAACGTTGCGCGAGCGCGGCCGCCGCTGGCTGTGGCGGCAATTGGACGACGACCGGGCCGGTTTGGCGTCGGCGCTATTGCTCGGCGCGCGCGAAGATTTGGACGCCGAGACGAACACTGCGTTCGCCAAGACCGGCACGATCCACCTGCTGTCGATCTCGGGCCTGCACGTCGGCATTCTGGCCGCCTTTTTGTTCGCACTGCTGCGGTTGGGCTTGGCGCCGCGGAACTTCGCCCTGGCCGCGATCGCGCTGGTGACGCTCGGCTATGCGCTGTTGATCGATGCCGAACCGCCCGCCGTGCGGGCCACGGTGATTGTGTTCTTCGTCTGCGCTTCGCTCTATGGGCGCCGCCGCCTGGCGCCATTCAATGCCTTGGCCGCCGCGGCGTTGTTGGTGCTGATTGCCAATCCCGAAGATCTGTTCCGCGTCGGCCCGCAACTGTCGTTCTTGGCGGTGGCGACGCTGGCTTGGTTCGGTCCGCGTTTGCGGCGGCGGCCTGCTCTCGATCCACTCGCTCGGCTGATTGCCGAAACGCGCCCCTGGCCCCAGCGCGCCGCGCGCTGGCTGGGTCGCAAGATTTGGCAAACCGTCGCGTTGTCGTTTTGCGTCTGGGGCGTGAGCGCGCCGCTGGTGCTGGCGAATTTTCATCTATTTTCGCCCGCCACGTTGGTGCTCACGCCGCTGTTGGGCGCCCCGGTGGCGATCGGTTTAATGGCGGGCTTCGCCGCTCTCGCGCTGGGCTGGGCTCTGCCGCCGCTGGGCGCGCTCTGCGGCGAGGTTTGCGATCGCTCGCTGGCGATCATCGATTCGAGCGTCGAGCTCGCCAGCCATTGCCGAGGCAGTCATGTTTGGGCGCCGGGGCCTGACGTTTGGTGGCTGTGGGGCTTTTATGGTCTCCTGGCTGCCTGGGCGATCGCCCCGCGCCTGCGGCCGCCGGGGCGATGGTGCATGGCTTTGCTGGCCGGGTGGGCGGCAATCGGTTTTTCGGCCGCAGCGCTTCGCGGGCAGCCTCGCGGCGAGCTCGATTGCACGTTTTTGTCGGTGGGCCACGGTTGCGCGGTCGTCGTCGAACTGCCCGATGGCAAAAACATGCTCTACGACGCGGGCCGGCTCGGCTCGCCGGCCGGGGGCGCTCGCTCGGTGGCTGCGTTCTTGTGGTCTCGCGGGATCACGCATCTCGACGCGATCGTGCTCTCGCACGCCGACGTGGACCACTATAATGCCGTACCCGAATTGTTGGAAAAGTTTTCGGTCGGCGCGATCTACGCGTCGCCGTTGATGCTGGCCGACCAAGGCGCGGCGATGCAGACCTTGCTCGTCGCGATCGAGCGATCGGGCACGCCGCTCGGCGAGGTCTTGGCGGGCGATCGCCTGCGCGTCGGAGGCGATTGCCGGATCGAAGTCATTCATCCGACCTTGCACAATCCCGCGGCCAGCGACAACTCCAACAGTCTTGTCTTGGCGCTGGAATACCAGGGCCGCCGCATCCTGCTGACCGGCGATCTCGAATCGCCGGGATTGAACGACGTGATCGCCGAGATGCCTTGCGATTGCGACCTGATTCTGGCGCCGCATCACGGCAGCGCTCGCAGCGACCCTTCGGGTTTCGCCGCCTGGAGCACGCCCGAATGGGTCGTCGTCAGCGGCAGCCACGGCGATCGCCGGGCCGAGGTCGAAAACGCTTATCGCCGCAATGGCGCCCGAGTGCTGCACACCGCCGACTCCGGCGCGGTGACAGCGATCATCGCATTGGGCCGCCTGTTCGTTGAGCCTTGGCGCCTGTCGAGCCGCTAATTCCGGGGCGTCATCAAAAGCAGCAAGGCGCCGCTTCTACGAGAACTGTTTTACCACGCCGTCCAGCCGCCATCGACCGTCACCACGGCGCCGGTCATGTACGCCGAGGCTTGCGAAAGCATGAACAGCACGGCGCCTTGATAGTCTTCCGCCGACGCCATCCGGCCAAGCGGAGTGCGAATGCAATAGTTCTCCACGAACTCGGCGCTTTGGTTGTCGAACACCCCGCCGGGCACGAGACAATTCACGCGGATGTTCTTGTCGCGCCAGTGGACGGCCAGGTAGCGAGTCAGGTTGATCACGCCGGCCTTTGAGGCCGCGTAGGCCACCGGCGAATTGACGCCCGAGGCGCCGTAGATTCGTGGGTCGGGCGAGACGAGTCCATAGGTCGAAGCCAGATTGACGATCCGCCCGCCGCCTTGCTTGAGCATCGAGCGGCCGAACGCCTGGCAGGCGAGATGCACGCCGGTCAGGTTGACTTCGAGCACCTGCCGCCAGGCTTCGTGCGGATAATCTTCGACCTCCGACGAATAAAAGCCGGCGCCGCGAAACTGCGCCGAATTGACCAACATGCTCGGCGGCCCCAACTCCGCGGTGACGCGAGCGGCGGCGGCCTGCAAACTTTCGGCCTTGGTCAGATCGGCCTCGACCGCCATCACCGAACGGCCAGTGGCTTCGGAAAGCTCGGCGGCCAGGTTTTGCGCCGCGGGCAAATCCAAATCGACGATGGCGACTTCGGCCCCCGCTTCGGCCAGCGCGCGGCACAAGGCCCGCCCGATTCGGCCCGCGCCGCCGACCACCACCGCCGCCTGGCCGTCGAGGCCAAACAACCGCGTGAGAATGCTTTTCGGAGCGTGGCGTTTGGGTTCAGTCATTTCAATTCGCGGCGACCGTGCCCGGTTCGCTCAGGTCCAGCACTTCCAGGGGCAGTTCAAGTCGGGCCTGGTTGCCGGCCATCTGGTCGACCAGTGTCAGCCGCAACGTGTATCTGCCGGCCTGTTTCAGCGGCACCGTCCAGTGAATCACCGGCCGCCGATTGCGATCTTGGATAAAGGCCGCGTCGTCGATTTGCGCTTCCTGCGGCGCCACATTGCGCAGCACATTGCTTCCCGACGCATCAAGGATTTCCAGCGAATAAGCCAGCGCTGCTTTGCCTTGCGTGCGATCTTCGCCAATGACATCGACGTCGAGATAGAGCGTCTGCTCGACCAACCCCGACAGCGGCGCCGGGCACTGGCGCCGGGCGTCGTAAAAAAATCGCGGCGAGACCAAGGCCAATGCGGCCGGCTTGATGGTCACCTCTTGGGCCAAGCGGACTTCTTGGCCGCCCAATTTGTCTTCCACGAGCAATTCGAACTGGTAGCGGCCCGGCCGGCAATCGCCGGCGAACGCCTCGAACGACCGCACGCGGGCGAAGCCGGGCGAATTCTTCCAACTCTCGGCCTTGATGGTATTCGAAAACGCCGAGCGCACCTTGCCGTTGGCATCGGTCAGTTGGCACGTCACTTCCAGCTCCATCCGGCCCGCTTCGTTCTCGCTGCAGCCGTGAACGTCGTAGCGGCAGCACAGACGCTCGCCGGGATAATACGACGCGTCGTCGCGAACCGGCCCGAAGTCGCCATACACGAGTTGAAACTTGCGGATTTCCAGTTTCGGTTCGGCCGTGGCGGCTTGGCCGGCGGCCATGCTCCACAAGACGCCGCAAGCCAGCGCGTGTTTCGCGTAGTTCATCGCTTCTCTCTCCCGAGTGAACGACTGGAAAAAAATGGGGCCTTGCCAATCTGACGGCGGACGAAGGACGATCGTCAGAGCCAATGCCGGCGCCGGCCGGAGGTTTTCTTCACCGGCAGTTTACGCCGACCATTCGCTGAACTGCAAGTTCAGCTCGACTCGCAGACCAGGTTCGCCGCGACGAAGTCTTCATCGAGCGTCACGCCCAATCCCGGCCGGTCGGGCACGTCGATCCAGCCGTCCTTGGCTTGCACCTTTTCATGCGCTAGATCGTGCCGCAGGGGCGAATCCTCGACGCAGTCCTCGAATAGAAAGGCGTCGCGGCAGGTGCTCAGCCAGTGCAAGCTGGCGGCGACCGTGAGCGGGCTGGTGTAACAATGGTTGCAGAGCCGGGCGCCGATCTCTTCCACGCGGCCGCGGATATAGGCCGAATCGGTGAAGCCGTTGCGCGAGAGATCGACCTGGTAGACGTCGAGCGCCCGGCGGTCGATCAACGGTCGGAACGCGGCGCGCCCGCATTCTTCTTCGCCCGCCGCGATCGGCACGGGGGAACGATCGCGCAGCCAGACATAGCCGTCGACGTCGTCCGGGTCGAGCGGCTCTTCCAGCCAGCCGATGCGGTAGTCGCTGAAGGACTTGGCCCGAGCCAGTGCCGTTCGAGCATCCCACACGCAGCCGGCATCGACCAAGAGCGTGGCGTCGCCCAGGCCCTCGCGGGCGCCGCGCACCAGATCGATATCAACCGCTTCCGATTGGCCCATCGGCTCCCAGCCGAACTTGACCGCCCGATAGCCGGCGCCGACCCAGCGGCGGGCGATGTCGGCCGTTTCGCGGCCGTCGCGGCCGAACAAGATCGAGGCGTATGCCTGAATTCGCTCATGCCTCTTGCCGCCCAACAAGCGGTGGATTGGCTCGCCAAAATGCTTTCCTTTGAGATCCCACAGCGCCATATCGACCGCCGCCATCGCGGTAATCGTGACGCTGGAGCGGCCGAAATAGAGCGTGCGGCGGTGCATTTCTTGCCACAGGCGTTCGGTTTCGAGCGGGTTCTGGCCAACCAGAATCTGCCGCAATCCGCAGGCGATATTATGGCTGAACGGCGCATCGACGATCGCCTTGACGACCTCCGGCGAGCTATCGGCCTCGCCGACCCCTTCCAGGCCGGCGTCGGTGCGGATGCGGACCAGCACGGCGTCTTGGCTGCTGGCCGTTTTGGCGATGACGTTCTTGACGCGGAGGATCTGGCAGATGACTTGCGTGATTATCATGGAGGTCATTCAATGGCGGCTGAGATCGGGTATGTTGCCGAGTATTGTTCCCGTCGCCGCACGCCGACGCAAGCTGTCCGGTCCCGGCTGGGGTTTCCGACGCCGCACGCATTTGGACTAGAATGCCTCCATGACCGCTCGAAACTGGGCCGATCTCAACCGCCGGATCGTCGAGTGCGAGTCGTGCCCGCGGCTGCGAG
>DATNEC010000571.1:0-7368 GCA_035606815.1 Pirellulales bacterium | reverse complement strand
AAAGTTGCTCGATTTGCGCCAGGTCCGCCAGCGCGTCCGCCATGGCGGGGGTCAACAATCCGCACTGGATATCCAGGGAGCGCAGCGCCGATAGGCGGCCCAATCGCCTCAAGAGTTCCACGTCTTGGCGATCCATCTCCGCGATTTCGTCGTCGGCATTCAATCCTTCGTCATCGGCCGAGAGGGGTTGTCCGTCGCTAGCCTTGAGTTCTTCGACCGCGATGTCGGCATCTTGGTCTGCTTCATATGCCCACTTCGATGAGCGCCCCACGTAGACCCTGGCATGGACGATGCGCCGCCGCAAGCGATCTGGCGCCACAAGCCCGAGCCACTTTGGTCCCCACCGCTGCACCCCGACATAGTTGTTGACGCTTTGTGTGGACGCGACGAACGCATCCTGCTCGTCTGCTCTCTTCCAAACCGAGATGCTCCATGCGCACAAAAGGGAGACGAGTGCAGTTGCGGCAAACATCGTCCGCAGGCTGAACCGGAATCGCGGAGGATAACGGCGCAACAGCCATTCCCACGCCGACGCTGCCAGGACCAATGTTGCGAGCCAGACCAGCACATTACCGGCAAGACAGGCCGCGCTAAAGTCCCACCCATAGACATCGTGAAAGGGTGCGACGAAGTACCAGTTCCAACGCAGCGGCCAGCCGAAAAAAGCCTTAAGCGTTCCATCCTGCAACCAGGATGGCTGAGCAAGAAGCGACGCCTCGAAGCTCATGTTCGCGAGCACGATCGGCGCCGCAACGGCCAACAAGACGACAAGCGTCGTCATTCGCGGCCGCCAGTGAAGCCGGGGCCGGTATCTGCGCAGCAGCCGCCGACTGGCCGCCGCAGCGCCCGTCAGCACCGCCAGCCATATCGCCAAATCGGCGATCAGATTCCGTGCGCTATACCGCGCAACCGGCCATTGCAGGAGAGACCGCGGGGCTGAGCCAGGTTGAGGCTTAATGCTTCCAGGAACCGTTTCTGCTATCCGCCAATACCACCTCAGCGGCCAGCCATAGGCGCGTTCCGGTCCGTTGGCGATTCTCTTGATGTGATCGCCGGTCACCGCTTCCGACGACAGGTTGGCGAGAGCGATTGCCGCCGCGACGGCGAGCAAGACGAGCAGCGTTAGGCGCCGCGAATGACGCCGAGAGAATTTTTCCGGTTCGCCACTCACGGCTGTTCTCCCACATATTTCAGCAGCTGCGGCAAATCGCGCGATCAATGGTTATACCTCGCCAGCGGCCTCGCCTTCCACCACTTGGCGATGGATCGCCTCGCTGGGCGAAACGAAGGCCGCGGCGCATTATTCCTCGGCGTTGTAACCGCCAAGCCGACCATTCGGCGTGGAAAACGACGGGCGAGCCGCTTATTTCGGCGTTACGGCTATGATTCGCAGCGGCGCGCCGCTGCCGCCGGCGATCTTCATCGGCAAGGCGATCACGGCGAACGGCCCGTCGGGCAAGAGGTCGAGGTTGGCCAGGTTCTCCAGCGCCGGCACGTTCCGCTCGAACAGCCGCACGTGGCTTTGGAAATGGGCGGACTGCCCATAGTCGATGCTGGCCGTGTCGATGCCCACGGCCTTGATATGCCGCTCGTCGGAGAGCCACCGCGCCGCCTCGGGCGCCAGGCCGGGAAAGTGCAACTCGGCCACGGCTTGCGGCCCGCGAGCGTCGGTCCCCAGATACCGCTTCCTATCGGGCCAGCGTCGGCCGTAGCCCGTGTTGAGCAGCACGATCATGTCGACCAATTGCCGGCGGTGGCTCGTCTCCCACGCTCTCAAGTCGCCGATGCCAATCTCGTAATCGGGATTGTCGGCGCACTTCTGGCGAACGTCGACGACCGCCCCCTCGCCGACGAGTTGTTCCAGCGGAATCGCTTCGACGGTGCGGCGGCCTTCGAAAAAATGGATCGGGGCATCGAGGTGCGTGCCGCCATGCTCGGCCGCCGCGAAGCGATTGGCCATATAAAAATAGCCCTTCGGCGTGAGGCCGGCTTGGCCTTTTTCCAACACGAAGCCCTTTTCCGTCGGCCAATAGATCGTGTACTCGTCGAACGGGTGCGTCAGGTCGATCAGGCGGCCCTCGGCAAGCGCATCGACAAGTTGGCGGCCGGCGGTCTTTGCGGACGTCGTTCGCTGCTGCCCGCGGGCAGTCGAGTCGCCGGATCTCCCACCGAAAATCAGCCATACAATCGCAAAGGCTGCGACCGTTGCAAGAAACAGCCGTGTACGCATGGAAGTGGTGCTCCTTTCCTCCCCTCGAACAATTCCGCCTTTCGACTGCGCCGATCGCACCGGCGGAGCTACGCCATCTGCCCGAGCGCGCGGTCGATCCGCTTCAGGCATTTCTCCTTCCCCAAAATCGCCAGGCAATCGTACAGCCCCGGCCCGACGGGCTTGCCCGTGACGGCGACGCGGATGGCGTGGATCACCGCGCCGATCTTGATTTGCTCGGCTTCCAGAAATTCGTGCATCATGCGTTCGAGCGATTGGACGTCGAACGACGAGAGTGCGGCCAGCCGCTCGCGAAATCTCCTCAGCCGCTCGGCCGCCTCGGGCTTTTTAAGATGCTTCTCGAACGACTCGGCGTCGAACGGGTAGGCGTCGTCGGCCAGAAAGAAGAAATCGGCATAGGCCAGAATGTCGCCGGCGACCTTCACGCGATCGCCCGCCGCCGCCACGATCTTGGAGAGCAATTGCCGCGCGGCGACCGTATCGGTCTCCTGGACCAGCCCCGCTTTGACCAGAAACGGCAGCATCCGCTCGACCTTTTCCTCGGTCGAAAGCTGCTGCATGTAGTGGTCCTGAAAGGCCCACAGCTTTTTGGGGTCGAAGCTGGCCGGCGCCTTGGTGACTCGCTCCAAAGAAAAATTGTCGATCATCTGTCGCCGGGTAAAAAACTCGGTCTTGTCGTCGAGCGACCAGCCCAGCAGCATCAGGTAGTTGATGATCGCCTCGGGCAGATAGCCGACCTGCTCGTAGAAATCGACGATCACCGGGTTGAAGGCGTCGGCCGCCGTCGCCAAGCCAATCGCCTGGGCGATCGCCAGCCCATGCTCGTTGACCAGCGCGAAATCGCGGTTCTTCAGGTACTTGTCGAGCTTCCGCTTGCTCAGTTTGTTCTTGCTGCCCGGCTCGGCCACGTAGGGCAAGTGGGCGTATTCGGGCAGCGGGTAGCCGAGCGACTGGGCGATGAAGATCTGCCGCGGCGTGTTCGATAAATGCTCTTCGGCCCGGATGACGTGCGTGATTTGGAAATCGAAATCATCGACGACGCTGGCCAGGTGATACAAGCACGAGCCATCGGCCCGCTGCACGACGTGGTCCTGCTCGCGGGCCCATTCGAATTCGACCTCGCCGCGCACCAAGTCGGGAATCACCAGTTTCCCCTCGCGCGGCATCTTCAGCCGCACCACGCCGCTGCGCCCTTCGGCGGCGAACTTCTTGGCCTCGGCCTCGCTCTCGGCCATCCAGCGGCGGCTGTAGAGAAAGGGCCGCTTTTCTTGTTCGGCCGCCTGCCGCTCGGTTTGCAACTCTTCGGGCGATGCGAAATCGCGATAAGCCAACCCGGCGGCGAGCAACTTATCGACCGCGGCCTGATACTGCGGCAGCCGCTGCGATTGATAGTAGGGGGCGTAGGGCCCGCCGACTTCGGGGCCTTCGTCCCAGTCGATGCCCAGCCAGCGAAAGCCGTGCAGGATCGGCGCCAGGGCCGCTTCGACGTTGCGTTGCTGGTCGGTATCGTCGATCCGCAGCAAAAACTGCCCGCCGTGCCGGCGAGCGAAGAGCCAATTGAAGAGCGCCGTGCGGACGCCGCCGATATGCAGATAGCCCGTCGGGCTGGGAGCGAAGCGAGTGCGAACCATTGAAACAACCGAGCGAGAGGGGCCAATCAAAGACGCTCAGCTTAGAGACTGGCTCGCCGATCCGTCAAATCCAGCAACAGGAAGGTGAATCGAGGAAATCACGCCTATCGCTGCTCTTCGACTTGCCGCCGGCGCCTTTCAGCATTTCGATTCATCGTTTGGCTTGGACCGGTGTTTGGCTGCGGATGGCGCTGCTGATAAAGCTGCCACAGTTGCCGTTGCATTTGGTCCAAGGGCAAGCCAAGCAGCCGCACGCGCTCGGAAACGTCCAGTTCTTCGTCGAAAAACTTGCGCAGGCGCTCTTCGCCCAAGGTCGGCGAGAGACGCAGACTGGGCGCGGCGGCGTTCTTGAAGTATGCCTGCCGCAGCCAGCTCAAGACCAGCTTTCTCCGTTCGAGGGGTTGTGCGGCTTCGTCAAGCGTCCGGCGCGCGGTTTCGGAAAGCGCGTCTTTCAGCTTCGCCAGATCGTCGGGGCTCCAAAAGGGTCGTCTGGATCTATCCGGCGGGCCAGCCGGCGCCGGTCGACCGGGACCGCGGAAAAAGCCGTCTTCAATGATGCGGCGAATCTGGGCTCGCCGCTCGCCTTCGTCCGCGGCTTGGTCCAGCGTCCGCTTCAACCACGGCCGCTGGCGCACTAGCAGCGCCTCGAACCAGGCGGCAAAGGCCTCCGCGTCTTGCGGACCGAGCCGCCGGGCTTCTTCGCCCCTGAGTTGGGAGATTCTCGCCAGGCGTTGTCGCGGGTCGAGGCTGATCAACTCCGCGCGCTCGGCGGGCGAGAGTCGCTCGAGCCAGTGCTGATAGCGCTGGATCACCTGCCGCAATCGGGCGGCCTCGGCGTCGGCTTCGAGCGCGGCGTCGAGCAGTCGCAAGCGATCTTGCTCCGCGGCGGGGAGCACCCGAAACCGTTCGTATTTTCGCCAGAGTTGTTCCTTCTCTTCCGCGGTCATGTTCTCGACGCGGCTTTTTCTTTCGCTCAGCGCATCGGAAGCTGGCCCGAAACCCGCAGCGGCCAGCAATGCTGCCAGCGCAACGAGCGCCAGGGCCGCGCGACCTCGCGGGCGCCTAAGCGCAGGACGGACCTCCAGCCCGTCGTTATCCCAGGCCTGTGGCCGCCGGTCACGATCCATCGGACAATCACGATTCATCGGATGGCTCCTCGGAAAACAGGCCCTCCGCGTTCAATCGCTTGAGAAATTCCAAATCGGGCGTCTGCCGATAGGCTTCGAGATGTTCCAGCACAGGCAGATCCTGCAACAATCTCCGGTTGGGTTCCGGCCAGCAAAACCTGACCGCTGCGAAGCCGCAGGCCCCGGCCGCCAGCAAACCGGCGGCTTTCAGCAGCCGCCGGCGGCGCTGCTGACGCGGCGGCGCGGCTTCGAGCTGCCGCACGTCGTCTTCAACCGCCAGAGCGATCATTTCCACGGTCGACCGCGTGAACGTGGCGTTGACTTCCGCCTGAGGCAATCGATCGAGCAGATCCCAAGTCTGCTGCAACTGCTGCAGTTCTTGCTGCACCTCGGGTTCGCGGGCCAAGCGCCGTTCGATCTCGCGGCTCGACGCGGCGTCCAACTCGCCGTCGAGATAGGCCACGAGCTGCTCGCGCAGCGGGGACGATTCGGCAGGTTTTCGCTGGTCGTCGTTCATGGGTCGCTCGCTGTCGGCCGCTCGCCGCGTTGCAAATAAGGCTCCAAGACCACGCGCAAGTTCTCTCTCGCGCGCGACAGCAGCGATTTGACGGCCTGCGGAGACATCTCCATCGCTTCGGCGATATCGGCGTAGCTCATTTCCTCGAATTTGCTCAACAGCACGGCCAGTCGCTGGCGCTCGTTGAGCGTGCCGACCGCCAACCGCACGACGTCGCGCATTTCCGTCTTGTCGAGCTGCCGGGCGGGCATCTGACCGCTGGCGGCCAGCGCCATCTGGTCGAGCGGCGCGCCGCCCAGGCCGCTGCTGTCGGCCGGCTCGACGTTTACTTCTCGGCGCCGCGACTTCGAGCGGCGCGCGTTAAGGGCCACGTTATTGGCGATCGTGAACAGCCAGGTCGAAAACTTGGCCTCCGGCGAATACCGCTCGCGCGAACGATAAACCCGCAGGAACACCTCCTGCGCCAAATCTTCGGCCTGACCGCAGCGCCCCACCAAGTGCTCCAAGATGGTCACCAGCCGGACCTGGTAGCGCACCATCAACTCCTCGAACGCCGCCGCGCTGCCGTCGCGCACCTGCAGCATCAAGCGCACGTCGGGGTCGCTCAACGCATAGTTCTGGGCCGATGATTCGCTGACCGCCAACTCCTACTCCTCCGCGACCCCGCACAATGGAACCCCGCGGACGCGAGCGGGTTTCTCTCTTACTTGGCGAGCGGGACCGCCGCCAGGCGCGAACGGCGCAACTGGCCGCAAGCCGCGTCGATTTTGTCCCCTTTGCGCTGCCGAACTTGCACGTTGACGCCGCCTCGCGTCAGAATCGCCACGAATTGATCGAGGGCCGCCGCGGCGGGGGTTTTGTACGGAAGCCCCGCGACCGGATTGTAGGGAATCACGTTCAAGAGGGCCGTTTTGTCGCGCAACAAGTCGACCAGCTCGCGCGCGTGTTGCGGGCGGTCGTTCAGGTCTCCCAGCAGCACGTACTCGAACGTCAATCGCCGGCCGGTGTGCTCGAAGTAGCGGTCGGCCGCCGCCAGGATCGGCGCGATGCCTGTCTTTTCGTTCACCGGCACCAATCGATTGCGCAGCTCGTCGTTGGGGGCGTGCAGCGAGACGGCCAAATGGTAGTGGCAGTCTTCGGCCGCCAGACGGTCGAGGGCCGCCGGCAGCCCGACCGTCGAAATCGTAATTCGCCGAGCGCTGATGCCCAGACCGGCGGGACTGGCGGCGATCTCCAAGGCCGGCAACAAACGGTCGAGGTTCGCCAGCGGCTCGCCCATGCCCATCACGACGATATGGCTCAGCCGTTCTTCCTCGGGCAGCAGCCGGGCCAATCGCAGCATTTGCTCGACGATTTCACCCGTCGTCAGGTTCCTAGCGACGCCGTCAAGGCCGCTGGCGCAGAACACGCAGCCCATTGCGCAGCCGACCTGGGTGCTGATGCAGATCGTGCGGCGGGCGCCTTCGCGAATCAGCACGCATTCGATCTGCTGGCCGTCGGCCAATTCGAGCAGCAGCTTTTCGGTGCCGTCGCCCGCCTGTTGCTGAGCGGTGATCGAGGTCGTCCAAATCTGAAAATCGGCCGCCAAGTTGGAGCGCAACGCCTTCGGCAGATCAGTCATCTCCTCGAAGTCGCCGGCCCTGCGCTCGAACAGCCAGCGCCGCACCTGGCCCGCGCGGTAGCTGGGCAATCCGCGCTGGGCCAGCCAGGCTTGCAACTGCTCGGTCGTTTGTTCCAGAAGGTGCTGCACGACGTCCATTCTGATGTCTGCACAACGGTCGTCCAAGCCCCACGGCGGCGATAGTCGCCCCGTGACGCCGATCGCGGCAGTCTTGCGATGGAAATTCCATTGTGGTAAGTAGA